>JAFAYS010000248.1 GCA_019240175.1 Chloroflexota bacterium
AAACGATGCGAGATAAAGATCACCGTCTGAGGGTGTGCGGACTCACGGTTGTCAAGCAAGCCCTGGAAGAAGCGCTGCTCGGTGTGAATGTCCAGCGCCGCCGACGGCTCGTCGAGCACCAGCACCGGTGCCTCACGCATATGCGCCCGCGCGAGCGCCACCAGCTGGCGCTGGCCGCCGGAAAGCTCGTGCCCATCTTCCCAGACGCGACCCAGAACCGTTTTGTAGCCGTTGTCCAGCGTGGCGACAATCGTATCGAGACCACTGCGCCGCGCCGCCGCCTCGATGCGCTCGATCTGCTCGATCTGCTCGACCTGACCCAGACCGACATTGTCCGCCACCGAGAAATGATAGGTCGTGTAATCCTGAAGGATCACGCTGAGATACGCGCGCAGATCGTCGCGGTCGAGAGTGCGAATATCCACGCCGTCAAACAAGATCTGGCCGGCGGTCGGCTCGTAAAAGCCCATCAGCAGCTTGACCAGCGTGGTCTTGCCCGCGCCGTTCTCGCCCACCAGCGCGACGGCCTCGCCGGGCTGAATACGTAGACTCACCCGCTCAAGCACCGTGCGCTCGGTGCCGGGATAGCAGAACGAGACCTCGCGAAACTCGATCGCCGGCACGCGACCAATCTTGCCGCGCTGAAGGCTCGATCCGGGGCGCACTGCCTCGACCGCCGGCTGCCAGTCCAAAAAGCGAAACAGGTTGAGAATGAACAGATTGCTCTCGTGCAGCTCGCCAAGATTAAACATGATCCCGATCAGATCGCCTTCGAGTTGCGCGAACGATTGGGTGTACAGGCTGAACTGGCCGATCGAGATCAGGCCGCGCACCGCCTGAAGCGCCGTAAACGTGATCAGCAGCGGCAGCACCGCCGCGATCATCAGCTCGACCAGGCCCACCAGCAGCAACTGGCGCAGCGCCAGCCGTCGATCCTGCTGATAAATAAGCTCAAGCAGATTGCGGAAGCGGCTCAGCAGAAACGGACGCAGGCTAAAAAGCCGCACTTCTTTGGCGGTCTGATCCGAAGTAAAGAGCGTTCGCAGGTAGTGTTTCTTGCGCTCGGTCTCGGAGCGGCCCTGCACCAGATCGACGCGGCTGCTGCCGACATAGGTTGTTACGTAGAGCATGGTCAGCGAGGAAATAAAGATCACCGGCACGATCCAGGCCTGCCAGAGCACCACCACCGCGCCCAGCGAGATCAGCGTCGCCAGCGTCGAGATGATCGCCATGAAGCGGCCCAGGATCATCAAAGGCCGAAACGAAGCTTCGTCGACGACCATCTGCATCTGATTGTGAAACTCAGGATTCTCGAAGTAGGCCAGATCGATCGACGCGGCTTTCTCGGCGATCAACAGCTCAACATGATTAACGACGCGCGCCTGATATAGCTGCTGCACGGTAGCGTTCACGCGCGACAGGCTGCGGCCCAGCACATTGACGACACCACTTAGCAGCAGCAGCCAGATAAAGCGCGTAGGTAAGCTCGCCGCCGGTTCCGCCGCGCCGATCGCCGCCACCAGCGCCTCGATCAGCGCCGAGGTGATAAAAATATTGGCTGTCGGCACCAGGCCCATCAGCAGCGTCAGGCTCAGCGAGCTGATAAAGAACGCCGGGCCGGACTGCCACAAGAGCCGCAGCAGCGGCCTGATCGTGGCGAAATATCCTGGTGGAAGCTTGAGCCTCGCGAATATACGTCGCACAATACGATCCTACCTGCAAGTCTACACGGCCATGCGCGGGAAGTTACAGCCGCGCGTGAAGCGGCCAGCCAAAGCTCAGGCTAGCTGTTCGCGCCGCGAATCAGGCAGCTGGCCAGCGCCTCGGTCATGCGCAGCTCGGGCACCAGATTCTCGATAAACATAAACTGGCCGTTGGGATTATTCTCCAAAAAGACGTAGCGGCCATCCGGCGTGAGGATCAGATCGATCGCGCTGAAGTTGAGCCCGTAGCTCCGCGTGAAGGCCAGGCAGCGCTCAACGATCTCGGGCGGCAGCATCGCCTGGCGATACGGAATATCGACCTCGTAGTGCCGCCAGTCGACGCGCGTCTGCTCATGCTCCTGGGAGTGGATCTCGGCGGCAAAGACCTCATCGCCGATTACGGTGACGCGCAGCTCGACCTGCTTGGGAATGTATTCCTGAAACAAGCACGGCACCAGGCCAACCGTTTCGATCTTGGCCAGCTCGGCCTCGGTGATCAGCGTGGTGTACGTGCCGTGGACGACCGGCGGCTCGTCGTAGATTTTCGGCGTGGTTTTGTTGGCGGCCAGCAGCGGATCGCTCATGACTTTGAAGATCATCTGACCGTTGCACGCCTCATAAAATCCGCGCACATCCTCGGCCTGGGTTGTGATCAGCGTGCGCGGCACCTCGAAGCCGAGCCGCTTGGCGCGTTTCAGCTGCTCACCTTTCCAGGTCGCCTGGCGAATATGTGCGGGATAGCTGATCCAGTAGCAATCCAGCGAGGCCCACAATGAGCGCAGCGTGTGCTCGATCTCCAGCTTGGCGAACTCGCGCTCCTGCTCGGAAAGCTGCTCCGGCAGCGCAAACTCGCTCGGACGCCGCCACCAGACCGAGCGAATATCGTCGATGTCGATCAAACGGTCATTGGTGTGGATCTTGATCCCGCCTTCCCAGGCCGACGCATCGCTGCCCAGATACATCGAGAGCGAGGTGTGCTGGGGAATATCATCGGTGTTGAGACGAATCGGCGCGTGGCCCATTTCTCGCAACGTCAGAATCATCGCGTCGGTATGCGGATCGTCCAACTGCGTCACAATAACGATATGCTTCTTGGCTGGCATAGGTCTCAGCTTCTTTCCTTGGTTGATCGGGAGCTGTGTACGCGGATATGCCGTCGGCAATCTATGGGATCTGCTGTGCACCAGTGTACCGCAAATATGTGCCGGCTGATCACGTTTAGCAGCTAAATCGTCAAAATAGAGTAAATACTACATACCATACATTCCCTCGTAGCTTGTAGAGATAGCAAGAGAGTGCTATAGTAGTCGCATCGCTTCCACATATTTTTATCTTTTCACCCCGCCGCCAGAGCAGCCTCACGCGCCGACTTCCCCCAGAGTCGCGACGGCTCGCCGTCACTGCTTGCCAGCAGATCTACCTCAGGAGAGCACACCGTGAATAAAGCCGATGTTGTCGATATTTACCGGCTCTCGCCCATTCAACAAGGCATTCTTTTCCATAGTCTGTATAGCCCAGAAACAGCAGTTTATTTTGATCAGTTTGTCTGGCATCTCACCATGCCGATCGACGTTCCCGCCTTCGTGCAAGCCTGGCAGCGCATGGTCGATCACCATCCGATCTTGCGCACATCGTTCTTTTGGGAAGATCTAGACGAGCCGCTGCAAGTCGTGAGTCGCCAGGTTGAGGTGCCGTTTACGCTGCTTGATTGGCGCGACGTGCCAGCCGATCAACAGGCGGCGCGCTTTGCCGACTATCTGGCCCGCGATCGCGAAGGAGGCGTTAACTTCGCCGAGCCGCCCTTGACGCGACTGGCGCTGTTTCACACCGGCGACGATGAGTACCGCTTCGTGTGGAGCTATCACCACATCTTGCTGGACGGCTGGTCGATCTCGCTGCTGCTCACCCAGGCGCTCAAGCTCTACGACGCGCTGCGCAATGGACAGAGTCCGCCGCTCAAGCGCGCCCGCCCGTATCGCGACTACATCACCTGGCTACGCGGGCAGGGCTTGGAGCAGGCCGAGAGCTTCTGGCGCTCCACCCTGCGCGGCTTTACAAGCGCCACACCGCTCGATAGCTTTGCCACGGACGCGCATCTCACCAATGCCGCGCCCGACTTGACCGAGCAGCGGCTGGTCTTCTCGCCGGAGACCACAGCGCAGCTTCAACAGCTGGCGCGACAGCAGCGGATCACCTTGAGCACGATGTTGCAGGCCGCGTGGGCGCTGCTGCTCAGCCGCTACAGCGGCGAGGAAGACATCGTGTACGGCATGACGGTCTCGGGCCGATCGCCGAAGCTCGCCGGCAGCGAGGGCATGATCGGAGTGTTCATCAACACGTTGCCGGTGCGGGTGCGAGTCACGCAGAACACGCCGCTGATCGCCTGGCTTGAGCAGCTTCAGCAGCAGCTGATCGAGCTGGCGCAGTACGAGTCAACGCCGCTGCTCGACATCCAGCAGTGGAGCGAGGTGCCGCGCGGTCAGCCGCTGTTCGAAAGCATTGTGGTCTTTGAAAACTTCCCCTTCGAGAGCGCCGAGCGCAACCGCAGCCTGCACTTTGTGCGCCGCACCAACTATGCGCTCACAATCGTCGGAGAGGCGCGCCCGAACCTGGTCGTGGACATCGCCTACGATCGCCGGCGCTTCGACGCCGCGCTGATCGAGCGTATGCAGCAGCATCTGCGCCTGGTGTTGGAAACCATGCTGCACCAGCTCGAGCAGCCGCTGGGACAGATCGTGAGCCTGACGCCGGATGAACAGCAGCAACTGGCAGCGTGGAATAACACGATCACCGATTACAGCCTGGATCGCTGCCTCCACGAGCTGGTCGAAGCCCAGGCCGCACGCACACCCGATGCGCCCGCGCTGGTTTTTGGCGATCAAACGTTGAGCTACGCAGAGCTGAATCGGCGGGCCAACCAGCTGGCGCACTATCTGCAAGCGCTCGGTATCCAGCCCGAGCTGCCGATCGGCCTGTGTGTCGAGCGCTCGCCCGAGCTGATGATCGGCCTGCTGGCAATTCTGAAGTCCGGCGGCGTGTATGTGCCGCTCGATCCGGCCTATCCGCAGGATCGACTCGGCTTTATGCTGGCCGACGCGCAGATCCACGTGCTGCTGACGACCAGCCGGCTGTGTGAGCGGCTGCCAGAAAGCGCTGCCCGGATCGTTTGTCTGGACGACGAGTGGCCAACCGTCGCCGAGCAGCCCGCCGAGAACCTGCGCGGCATTCACCCTGACAACCTGGCCTACATTATGTACACATCGGGCTCAACTGGCCGGCCCAAAGGGGTGCAAAACAGCCACCGCGCGATCGCAAATCGGCTTCTGTGGAGCCAGGAGCAGTATCCGCTGAGCCCAGCGGACCGCGTGCTGCAGATCGCATCCTTCAGCTTTGACATCGCGCTGTGGGAGCTGATCGGGCCGCTGCTGGCCGGCGCGCAGGTGATTCTGGCACGGCCAGGCGGGCAGCAGGAAAGCGGCTACCTGGTGCGCTTGATGGCTGAGCAGCAAGTAACAGTCGCGCACTTTGTGCCGTCGCTGCTCCAAGTGCTGCTCACAGAGCCCGATCTACAGCGTTGTGACAAGCTGCGACTGGTCTTTTGCGGCGGCGAGGCGCTGCCCAGCGATCTGCCTGGACGTTTCTTCGCGCGGCTGCCGGTGGAGCTTGTGCAATTCTATGGCCCGACCGAGGCCTCGATCAATGCGACGGCGTGGCACTTTGACCGCAGTACTCCTCAGGCAGGCGTGCCAATCGGTCGTCCGATCGCCAACACGCAGGTGCATCTGCTAGATCGGCATCTGCGTCCAGTGCCGATCGGTGTGGCGGGCGAGATCTACATCGGCGGCGTGGGCGTGGCGCGCGGCTATCTCAACCGGCCCGACCAAACGGCAGAGCGCTTCGTGCCCGATCCCTTTGCCCAAACCGGGCACCCTCAGGGTGGCGCGCGGCTCTACAAAACCGGCGATCGCGGACGCTTCCTGCCCGACGGTGTGCTCCAATTCCTGGGCCGCACCGATCAGCAGATCAAGATTCGTGGCTTTCGCGTTGAGCTCGGCGAGATCGAGGCCGTGCTGCGCCAGCATCCCGCCGTGGCCGCCGCAGTGGTGGTGGCGCGGCAAGATACGGCGGATTTGCGGCTGGTAGCGTACGTGGTCGAGGAACAAGGGAACAAAGAAACAAAGGAACAAAAAAGCCAAGAAAGCACCGCGATTCCCCCTCGCCTGCCGCAGCGGGAGAGGGGGTTAGGGAGTGAGGGCCTGCCCTCCAACCTCCGCGCCTTCCTCGCCGATCGTCTGCCCGAGTACATGATCCCGGCGGCATTTGTGACGCTCGATGCGCTACCGCTCACGCCCACGGGCAAAATCGATCGGCGCGCGCTGCCAGCGCCCGAGCGGCTGCGGGACGAGGCTGAGGCAGGCGCTGCTGAGCCGAGCACGCCGACCGAGCAGATGCTGACCGGGATCTGGTCGAGTATCCTCGGTGTGGAGCAGGTTGGCCGCTTCGATCACTTTTTTGAGCTGGGCGGCCACTCGCTCAAAGCCACGCAGGTCATCACGCGTATTCGCGACGCCTTTGAGGTCGAGCTGCCGCTGCGGGTGCTCTTTGAGTCGCCGACGGTAGCTGAGCTGGCCGCGCGCATCGATGCGGCGCGCTCAGCCGCGCTGGCCGATAACGTGCCGCCGCTGGTGCCGCTGCCACGCGACAGGCCCATGCCGCTCTCGTTCGCGCAACAGCGGCTGTGGTTTCTGGATCAGCTGGTGCCGGGCAATCCGTTTTACAACATGCTCTCGGCGATCCAGCTCACAGGCCGGCTGAATCAGGCCGCGCTCAGTCAGGCGCTCGGCCAGGTCGTGCGCCGTCACGAGGCACTGCGCACCACGTTTGTCGCCACTGACGGCCAGCCGATGCAGGTGATCGCGCCGGATCTTGTCATTCCGCTGCCGGTGATCGACTGCGCCACGTTGCCGGAAGCCGAGCGCGCGGAGCAGGTACGACAGTTCGCCGTCGCGGAGGCGCAAAAACCTTTCGATCTCCAGCGCGGCCCACTGCTGCGCGTCAGCCTGATCCGGCTGAGCGACGATCAGCATGTGTTGCTACTGGCGATGCATCATATCGTCTCGGATGGCTGGTCGATGGGCATTTTGATCGACGAACTGGCCCGCGCCTACAGCGGATGTATTGAGGATGCGGAGCATCACGCACCGCTAGCTCCGCTACCGGTGCAGTACGCCGACTTCGCGGTCTGGCAGCGGGCCTGGCTCGCCCCAGACACGCCCGGCGCGGTGCTTGAGCAGCAGCTGGCCTACTGGAAGCAGCACCTGGGCGGCGATCTGCCGGTGCTGGATCTGCCGACCGACCACCCGCGTCCGCTGGTGCAATCGTTTCGTGGGGCGACGCAGCGCTTCCTGTTTCCCAAAGCGCTGCATGAGGGCCTGGTGAGCCTGAGCCAGCGTGAGGGCGCGACGCTGTTTATGACGCTGCTGGCGGCCTGGCAAACCTTGCTTTTTCGCTATAGCGGCCAGGACGATATTCTCACCAGCTCGCCGATCGCCAACCGCACGCGCCGCGAGATCGAGGGCTTGATCGGCTTCTTCGTCAATACACTGGTCTTGCGCACCGACTTGTCGGGCAAT
>JAFAYS010000290.1 GCA_019240175.1 Chloroflexota bacterium
GCCCAGCGATGCCTTGTCGTCGCCCTGCCGATTCTTGGCGCGATTGCGTCCGTTCTCGGCCATAATCCCGGAGTAGATCCAGCAGCCGCAGGCCGTCGAGCCGTCGTCTTGGAGATCGTTGTAGTCTTTGACTGCGCGCCCATCCGCGACGGTGTAGCCGTTGATCTCTTTGACCACCACGTCGAGATCGGGATCGCCCACGCGATCGTTGAGTGTGGGATAATCCCAGGTCAGCGCCTGGATCTGCTGGGCCAGCGGTCCCGATTCGTCGGCGTATAGCTGTTTGAGCCGCATGGCCAGCCGGTGAATAAACCAGGCCTCGGAGCGACAATCGCCCGGCGGATCGACGGCCTTGTCGTGCCACTGCACCAGCCGCTGCGTGTTTGTGTACGAGCCTTCTTTCTCGCCGGTCAGCGCGGCGGGCATCAAAAAGATCTCGGTCTTGATCTGCTCAGGCCGCACCTCGCCGCGCCGCACCTCGGGCGCGTCGTACCAGAAGGCCGCCGTCTCGATCTCATGCACGTCGCGCACAACCAGCCAGTCGAGATTTGCCAGCGCCTGCCGCGCCAGCACCGCGTTCTGCCCACCGACCGCCGGATTCTGGCCCATGCAGAAGAGGCCCTTCATGATGCCGTCTTTCATCAGCAGCAGCATCGACTGGAACGAGTAGTCGCCGCCAATCTGGGGCAGCAGATCGTAGGCAAAATCGTTGTCGGGCCGCGCGCTGTCGCCGTACCAGGCTTTGAGCAGGCTGATCATATATTTGGGCAGCTCATACCAGATGCCGGTCTCAAGCCGCTCCTGCTTGAGAAAATCGCCGAGCGAGCCGTGATTGGGCTGCGTCGGCATCGGAATGTAGCCCGGCAGCAGGTTGTAGAGTGTGGGAATATCGGTCGAGCCCTGGATGGTTGCGTGGCCGCGCATGGCCATGATCCCGCCGCCGGGTCGCCCGATGTTGCCCAGCAGCAGCTGTAAGATCGCGCAGGAGCCGATGATCTGCGTGCCGATCGTATGCTGCGTCCAGGCCACCGCGTACGCGAACGAGGTCGTACGATCGCGGCCCGAATTGTTGAGAATTGCCTCGGCCACCTTCAAAAAGTGCGCTTGCGGCACGCCGCAGGTGCGCTCGACCATCGCGGGCGTGTAGCGGGCGAAGTGCTTCTTGAGCAGCTGGAGCACACAGAACGGATCTTGCATCGTCGGGTCGAGCTGCGACTTCTGGGGCGAGCCACTCGCCGCGCCGCCTTCCTTGGTCTGCACATCTTGATCGGGATGCTGCGCCGCGCCGGGATCGACGCCATCGCCGGCGTACTGCCAGGTCGTCGTGTCGTACTTGCCGGTCGCGGGATCGAAGCCCGAGAACACGCCGCCGAGATCTTCGGTGTCGCGAAAGTCGCGGTTGATGATCACTGGCGCGTTGGTGTAGTGCCGCACGTACTCCTGGAAAAACGGATCGTTCTGCCAGCGCTCGCTGCCCAGCACATAGTTGATCAGCGCGCCCAGAAAGACCAGATCGCTGCCGGCCCGCAGCGGCACGTGCAGATCCGAGAGCGCCGAGGTTCGCGAAAAGCGCGGATCGATATGGATCACGGTCGCGCCGCGCTCTTTGGCCGTCATCACAAAGCGAAAGCCGACCGGATGATTCTCCGCCAGATTCGCGCCCATGATCACAATGCAATCGCTGTTGGCGAAGTCTTGCTGAAAGGATGTCGCGCCGCCGCGACCAAGCCGAGCGCCCAGACCGGGCACCGTGCTAGAGTGTCATATACGCGCCTGGTTCTCGACGGCGACAATGCCGAGACCAGCCGTAAACAGCTTTTTGATCAGATAATTTTCTTCGTTGTCGAGTGTCGCGCCGCCCAGATGGCCGATCGCCAGCGTGCGGTTGACGCGCCGGCCCTCCGTGTCGCAGGTCTCGAACTCAGCATCGCGCGTCTGCTTGGTCAGCTGCGCGATACGCTCCATCGCCCAGTCCAGCGGACGATCTTCCCAGTGGTCGCTGTAGGGCGCGCGATATTTGACGGTGGTGACGCGATACGGGCTGTGGATCAGATTGTAGGTCGCCGCGCCCTTGGGACACAGCGTGCCGCCGTTGATCGGACTCTCGTAGTTGCCCTCGATATCGATGATCTTGCCGTCTTTGCTGTAGATCAGCTGCGAGCAGCCGACGGCACAGTACGGGCACACGCTGATCGCGACCGACGCGCCTTTGATGCGCGCGTGCGCCTGCCGGGTTTTTTCGGTGATCGGATTGGGCACCAGGCCAATGTAATTCTTGAGCCGATCAAAGATCGCCATCTATAGAAGCTCCTTAGAACGGAGAACCTAGAACCCGGTGCCCTCTGGGCGACCTAGAACCTAACGAAAGAACAAAGAACAAAAAGTACCGCCACTCCCCTTCTCCTGTCGCAACCGAGGCGGAAGCCCGCTGAGGTTCGGGGCAGGGGGTGAGGGGGTGAGGGCCATTACAAAAAAACAAAGCAACAAAGGAACAAAAAGCGTACTGAAAATCCTTTTGTTCGCTTGTTCACTTGTTCCTTACGGAATACTTGCACTAGCAGGATCTGCGCCTGTGTCGGCGTTTTGCTGCGAGCGCGATTGCAGGAAGGCCACCAGCGCCTCAAGCTGATCCGGCGTGAGCGTGTTGCCGTAGGCCGGCATGTTGCGCCGCCCGTTCAAGATCGAGGTCGCGATCTGATCGCGGCTCAGCCGATCGCCGACATTGGTGAGACTCGGCCCGCGCTGTCCACCCTGGCCCGCGTAGGCATGGCAGAACTGGCAGCCCTCGCTGTGGAAGAGCGCCGCGCCGCGTGTCACTTGCTCATTGCTGGCCTGCACCACGCTGGCCGGCAGCGGCTGCTGGCTAAAGGCTGGCGACCAGGGCGCATTTGCGCCGGCGCGCCACAGCGTCCCGACCATGATCACGACGATGATCACGATGCCGACCGCCCAGGGCCGCCGCCGGTAGCTGCGCTCGCCCTTATTCGAGATGAAGGGCAGCCCGATCAGCAGAATGCCGATCACCACGGGCGCGATCAAGATGACATAATCTTCAATTTCGGTCGGCAGCAGCGCCAGCGCGGCAAAAAACCACAGGAAATACCAGTCGGGCCGTGGGTAGGCTTCGACGTTGCTGGGATCGGGCGGCGCGCCAAGCTCGGGCGGACCCCAGAACCAGGCCAGCAGCATAATCGCGACGATCATGCCCACGCCAAACACAATGTCGCGCCAGGCGGCATCCGGCCAGAAGGGCACGCCATCGCGTTTGAGATATTCGTGGTACCAGGCGCGATAGGTTTTGGGATCGACGGGACGCCCGGCCTCAGGCGGCTCCGAGATGCCGTTGTGCAGCACCAGCCACAGGTGCGCGCCGATGCCGGCGAAGACCAGGGCAGGAATGAAAAACACATGAAACGCGAAGAAACGGCTCAGCGTCGCGCCACCGATCGAGTCGCCCGCGATGATGAAGCGCGCCACTTGCTCGCCGACCACTGGCACCCGCGAGGCTTGCGAGGCCGCCACAAACACCGACCAGACCGCGATATCGTCCCAGCGCAGCAGCTGGCCGGTAAAACCCATCGCCACGGTCACGCCCAGCAGCACCACGCCGGTCAGCCAGTTCATCTCGCGCGGATACTTGAACGCGCCGTAGAGATACACCTGGATCATATGCAGACCGACCATCAGGATCATCGCGCCCGCGCCGTAGAAATGCATGCCGCGCAGCAGATAGCCCAGCGGATTATTGGTGATGAACAGCAAGCTGGCGTAGGCCTCGCCCGCCGACGAGACGTACGCCGTCGCCAGCGCGATGCCGGTCACGACTTGCACAATAAACGCGGCCAGCGTGGCGCTGCCGAAGACGTAGGCCCAGCCAGCGCCGCGCGGTACGGGGTGGGTCAAGACCGGGCCGAGTAGCCCCGACAGGCCGCTGCGGTCGTCGATCCAGTTCCAGGCGCGTTTAATCGCGTTCATAGGCTGCTCCTTCTACCCCGTAATCGGTAGCTCGCCGGTCAGCAGCTCAAGCTGATCGCCCTGCACGCGCGTCTCGTAGCGGAAGAGCGGTCGCGGCGGCGGCCCGGCAGCCACGCGGCCATCCTGGTAGAAGACGCCGCCGTGACACGGACACATAAAAATGTTCGCGTCCGACAGCCAGCGCACGGGACAGCCCAGATGCGTACAGTTGATCGCGAAGGCCACGAACTCGGCCTCGTTCTCGCGCCGGACCCAGGCCGAGGTGCGCGCCGTGACGCCGGCCCACGGCAGCGGCGATGGATCTTCAAAGGTCACCAGCTTGGTCTCGCCGACCGCGAAGTCGTTGATCGCGCCAACAGACTGCCACTGCTGCGGCGGCTTGCCGAAGAGCGGCGCCAGCAAAAAGCCCACGATCGGCAGGCCGGTGATCGCCGCGCCAAAGCCGGCCAGGCCCAGGCTGAGCTTGGTGAAAAACGAGCGGCGGCTAAGCAGCGGCGCGCCGGCATCGGTCAGCGACTCGCCGACGCCTGGCCCGGGCTCCGCCGGTGATCGTGGAGCGGTCGGTTCAGTGCTCATGCAGCAGTTCTCCAATCCATCCGCCGATAGCCAGCAAGATCATCAGGATGCCCACCAGCGAGATAGCGATCGTCGTGACGAAGCCCCAGGCCAGCAGCGTGATCCCAAAGGCCAGCGCTGCCGGCCAGTAGGTCGGTCGCGGTAGCACAGGATGCGCAGCAGGCGGCGAGGCCGAGTCGGTGTGATCGACGCGCGGCTGGACGGCGGGCGTTGGTGGTCGCACATCGATCGCGCGGGCGGCCTCCCGTGGATCGTCGCTGGGCCGGTTGGTCGAAGGTTGCGTATCAGCCATCGATCATCCTCCTGGTGAGCAAGCCGGGCTCGTTTAAATCGGAAAGCGTCGGCGCATCCTCCTCGGGCATGGCGTACCAGCGCGCCAGCAGCCCAATGATCCCGAGCAGATAGACCATGCCGCCGGGCACCCACATCAGCAGC
>JAFAYS010000341.1 GCA_019240175.1 Chloroflexota bacterium
AGCTTGATGTGCCGGATGGCATCAACGGTACTCATGGCGTCTCCTTGTACTCCCTGCAGGCAGCGCGATCCTTACCGCACTCCCTGCAAGTATGTCCGCGCCGCCGGCGTGAGCAGTGACTCAAGCACAATCGTAATGTACTGCGCGCCGCGATCGCGCCATGCTCGCGCCGCTTCCAGTGTGGGAACCATGATGCCAAGGGCGGCGTTCGACCCCGCGACCGTGTCGACGATGCGCTGCATGGCGGCCTGGACCAGCGGATGCTGCGGTTGCCCCGGCACGCCCAGTGAATGCGACAGATCGGTCGGCCCAATAAAAAACACGTCCACCTCGGCGACCGTCACCATGCGCTCTAGCTGCTCAATCGCCTCGGCGGTCTCGATGTGGATCACCAGCAGTGTTTCGTCGTTGGCCTGCTGCACATACTCCGCGAACGATCCCGCCTGACCGTAGTTTGCTGCTCGCACCCCGGCAAGACCGCGCGCTCCCAGCGGATGATACTTGACCGATCGTACCGCCGCTTGAGTCTCATCCAGCGAATTGACCCACGGCACATGCAGCCCCTGCGCGCCGGTATCCATGAAGCGCAAAATGACCGGCGGGGTGTTGGTTGTCACTCGCACGATCGGCGTGACACCATGCAGCTCGGCGGCGCGGACCATATCCTCACAATCGCGCGGCTCAATCGTGCCGTGCTCAGCATCAAACACAATGAAATCCCAGCCCTGATAGCCCAACACGTCGATTAGCGTGGCGCTGGGATAGCGCACGAAGCACCCGAATACGGTTTCTCCCGCCTTGAGCTTGGCTTTGGTGGTATTTTTTCGCACGGTACACCTCGTCGGTTCGCGTCTGTGCGCGTGGGGAGGCCTATGGTTGCAGAGCGCTGGGCTGGGCTGCGATCTGCTCGGTTTCGATCCCGAGCGCCACAAGCTTCGTCATGGTCTTGGAGACGCGGGTTGTCGCCGGCAGCTTGAGCTTGCGCTCGATAAACGTGTTATTGGCTTTGAGCTGGCTATACGTCGTGGCGCAGCAAATGTACACCATATCATCGATTACCTGCACCTGATCCGGCGCGTAGCCTGGCGCGAGAAATGTGCTGACCGCGTGCGCTGGTGGGATCTCGGCCAGCAGCGTGAAATAAAGCTTGGCCGGATCGGCGTTCGCAAACGGGTTGCGCATGAGCATTGCGTGAAGGTAGCTCACAGGCCGTGCCAGAACGGCAATATCGCCACCAAACTGCTGCTTGATGATCTCATGCACGAGCGTTTCAAGAGCTGGCTGGCTCAGCTCTGCGCGAGCAATCACGTTGCCGCTTTGAATATACGTGCGGACATTGCTGAGGCCGGCTTGCTCAAGTGCTGCCCGTAATGGTGCCATCGGCACTTTGTTTTTGCCGGTGGGCGTAACAGCGCGCAAGAGAATGATATACGTGTGCATAGCCTGGAGCATACGCTACATGTCAAGCAAATTTTGGTGCCTCGTGAGCTGTCGGCGGTCGTAGGTCGCCGATCGTGGGGTGATGGTGAGCGTAGCTCGGCGGTAACAAAGCGATGCGCAGATTGACCAATATATGCACAACGATCGGCAGGAGCAGACTACCCGTCGCCACAAACAGCCCGCTCATAACCGCGCCGAAGCAGCAGGTTTGCAGCATGCCCCGCCAGCCTTGATAGCGGTGACCAAGGCCGAACAGCAGACAGGCAATTATTATGCTGAGCGGCAGATTGAGCCCCAGCGGCCCATGCATCAGGTAGTGCAGCGCAAAGCCGCGGAACAGGATCTCTTCACAGATGCCGGTTGTCATGCTGAGCAGAATCCAGGTTGTACGCTCACGTAGCGTCTGTGGCAGCCACACGCGCACACGCACAAAGGGCGCGAGCAGGCTATGGCGTAGGCGCGGCCTGACCCAGGCCAGCGCGATCGGCGCATACATCAGCAGCAGCAGGTTGCCCAGCACAATGAACCACAGCGCCGGCGCTGGAAACAACGTTGAAGCAGCAGTTCGCGTCAAGGTCAAGATCTCCGCCAATGGTATGGCGGTCACGAGCAGCGCGACGCAGAGCCATTGCCAGCGCATGGTGTGCCAGTAGCGTCGTAGCCGCGATGCGCGCCGTGTGGAGCTTGCCCGACGAGGAAAACCAACCGCGACAACCACGAGACTCGCCGCCATGAGATGCGGCAGGAACAGAGCGAGGAGAGCCACAGATATCCTTTCGTGTTGACAGAATCGAAGTGTACCAGAGGAGCCGCTCCCATGCCCTGTACGTGGTGCACGTACTCGCCGGTACAGATCAGCTTAACGCGCAGCGCGGCGATCACGTGATCGCCGCGCTGCCTGCTTAGCTTGGATGGTGGTTAATGTCTATGTATTCACCGACCGATTAGATCAACGCCAGCAAGCGCACCGGCCCGCCTGATCCGCCGTAGTGCTTGGGCGCTCCCACCATCAGCGTCGCGCCGTGGGGCGGCACGTCGGCCAGATTGGCGACGTTTTCTAGGCCCCAGCGTCCGCTCGGCAGCCACGAGTAATGCACGGCGAAATCGGTGGATGCGCCAAAATCAAGGCTCAACGTATCCACGCCGATGCCGATCACGTTGCGCTCGTTGATCAGCAGATCGGTGGCGGCTTTGCTCCAGCCTGGAAAATGCAACGTGCCGCCGCTGTCGGCGTTCAGAAAGGCTTGGGCGTTATTGATGCGTGTGGCCCAGCCGCTGTTCATAATTACGACCGCGCCGTTGGGAATACGCCCGTAGCGCCGCTCCCAGGCCCGCAGATCATCCGGCGTGACCAGCGTGTCAGGATCACGGCCTGCCCGCTCACGCACATCGATCACCGCCAACGGCCCGATCAGCCGGCTGGGCGGGATCTGATCAACCGACACGCCATCGGGATCGAAGTGGCGCGGCGAATCGATGTGGGTGCCCGAGTGCTCGTTGAAGTTGAGCTGGTTGGCGTAGTAGCCGTCCTGTTGATACGAGCGGTTCACGCTGATCTGCACCTGATTGTAGCCGGGAAATAGCGGCGTTTGCGTGCCCAGAACATGCGTCAGATCGATCACGCTACGATAGCGCAGCGCGCGCTCAGGCGCGGCTTCGATCGCGCTGGGTGCGGCTGCGGCGACGGCGGCGACGGCTGTGGCTTTGAACAGATCGCGGCGGCTGATGGTGGACTGAGCGGAGGCGAGTGTTTCAGGTAGACACATGGGAAGACCCTCCTACACTTTGCGGGGCGGAGGAAGCGACATCCAGCTTGGGTGTACCCCGCAGCCCTATGCTAGCACGCGCGCCGATCCTTGGCAACGATCATCCTGAGTCCTACAGCTGTCGACTTGCTCTAGTCGCCTTTGAAGGTGAGCAACCAGCTTCTCAGAATCGTCGGGGAATTTGCGCGCAAACAATAGTTCGCCGCGTCCAAACGCATCGTCGGCGCGCACGACCGGGGCGGCGAACACCTGGCGCAGATGCTGCTCATCGATGATCGCTGGATACGGCGGGGCCGGGCGCGTCCAGTCGTTGTAGGTCAGATTATGTGTCACCTGCGCGCGGAATGGTGAATTGCCGATGATCGTCTGAAAGAGGCCTTCTTCGGGGAAGAGCGCGTGCTTGAAAAGCTGCACCACACGCCGGTTGTGTGCGACAAAGCTCAGGATGTATTCGCATGCGGCCCGTGATAGCGTCCACCAGGTGCTGCCGCCGTACGGTTGTAAGCCGCCAAGATAGTTGCGGTAGTCGCGCGAGAAGACGGGGAGCTGAGGTACACCGAGCCGCCGTGCGAGCTGCTGGGCGCGATCCTGCCGAAAGCGGTACTGCGTCAGCCGCTCGATCGGCTTGCCCATGCTTGGATTAGGCATCGGTACGAGATTGATGAACTCGGTTCCCTGGCGCTGTGTGAGAAATTGCCGAATATAGCCGGCACTCTGCAAGGGATAGTCCGCGCCGCTCAGCAGGCAGAGGTATTCCAGTTCAGAATCGTGCTCAAGCGCGGCGGCGATCAAATTCAGGATCGCCTGGGCCGTGGAGTACTCGCTCCAATAGACGGGTATGCGGTTGCGGAGGAAGCATACACGATCAGCGG
>JAFAYS010000367.1 GCA_019240175.1 Chloroflexota bacterium
GCCGGCGTGCAGGGCGCGCAGGTCACGCCCTTTTTGCTGGCGGCGATGCTGCAAGAAACCGGCGGCCAGAGCCTGGAAACGAATATCGCGCTGTTGCACAACAACACGCGAGTCGCGGCGCAAGTGGCCGTGGCGATCGAGAGAACCAAGAACCTAGAACCTAGAACCTAGCGCTACAGGTAGCACCTATTTTTCTTGGTTCTTGGCAGGCCCTTATCTACGGTTTCTCTTCTCTCTTTGCCTGGCTTAGCCGGATCTTCGATCTCGCTGTCGTAGATGAGAGGGAAGACCGGATCTTCTTGACTTGCTTGTTCTTTGTTCCGTTGTTCGTTTGTTCCGTTGTTCTTTCGTTAGGTTCTAGGTTCTAAGTTCTAGGTTCTTCAGGAGCATCTATGCCTGATCTGCTTTTTCACGGCGGCACGATCCACACGCTCGATCCACAGCAGCCGCAAGTCGATGCGCTACTTGTGCGCGATGATACGATCGTGGCGGCGGGCACGGCTGCCGATGTGCGCCGGCAGCTGCGGCCCGGCTACGAGGACGTGTCGCTCGGCGGGCGGGCGGTCGTTCCCGGCCTGACCGACGCGCATATTCATCTGCTGTGGACCGGACTCAATCGCCAGAACGTTGACCTCGACGGCGTGCGCTCGCTCGACGAGGCGCTGGAAATGATCCGGCAGCGCGCCGAGGAGTTGCCCGAGGGCGCGTGGCTGCGCGGCCACGGTTGGAACCACGCGCTCTGGGATTACCGCTGGCCCACAGCGGCAGAGCTGGATCGCGTCACGCTCGGCCATCCCGCGATCCTGACGCGCAAAGACGCTCACTCGATCTGGGTCAACAGCCGCGCGCTGGCGATCGCAGGCATCGATGAGCGCACGCCGGACCCGGACGGCGGCCTGATTCAGCGTGACGAGCTGGGCCAGCCGACCGGCATCTTGCTGGAAAACGCCAACGATCTGATCTTCTCGATCGTGCCGGAGCCGTCGCTGGCGGAGAACGTCCAGGCGCTGCGTGAGATCATCCGGGCGGCTAATCGTCGCGGCCTGACCAGCCTGCATATGCCCGAGGGACCGTCGACGCTGGCGGCGCTTCAGGTGCTGCACGGTAGTGGACAGCTCGACGCGCGCTGCTTGTTTCATCTGCCCTACCGCCAGCTCGACGACTATATTGTGCTGGGCGTGCGCTCCGGCTTTGGCGACGAGTGGCTGCGCATCGGCGGCGTGAAAATCTTCAGCGATGGCTCGCTCGGCTCCTGCACCTGCCACATGCTCTCGCCCTTCGTCGGCAGCACGTCCAACTATGGCATTCCGACGATCCCCGAGGATGAGCTGTTCGACGCCGTGCGCAAGGCCAATAGCAACGGCATCGCGGTCGCAGTACACGCGATCGGCGATCGGGCCAATCGCACGGTGCTCGACGCGATTGCGGCGCAGGAGCAGGCGTTTGCCGCGCTCGGCGAGGATGTGATCAAACCCGTGCTGCGGAATCGCATCGAGCACGCGCAGCACCTCGATCCGGCTGACGTGCCGCGCTTTGCTGCGCTGAATGTGATCGCCTCGATGCAGCCCGGCCACGCCACCTCCGACATCGACATTGCCGAGCGGCTGTTGGGCGACGAGCGCTGCTGCTGGTCCTACGCCTGGCAGCCGCTGCGCCAGTCCGGCGCGATACTGGCCTTCGGCTCGGACGCGCCCGTCGAAACGCTCGATCCGTGGGCCGGGATTCATGCCGCCGTGACGCGCAAGCGCCAGGATGGACAGCCGCCCGACGGCTGGCATCGCGAGCTGGCGCTGAGCCTGGACGCCACGCTGTGGTCGTATGTGGTCGGCCCGGCGATCGCCTCGGACGAGACCGCGCTGAAAGGTCCGCTCACACCGGGCCTGCGCGCCGACCTGGTCGTGCTCAACGCCGATCCGTACCAGTGCAACCCCGACGATCTGTGGCAGATGGAGGTTGCGCAAACCTTTGTCGGCGGGCGCAGCGTGTGGGAATCGCGCTGAGCGCCGGTAGTAACCATGGACGCAGAGGATCAGCTACGGCTGGTTCTCTGCGCTGTTTCAGCGCGCCATATTTTAATCTAAACGTCTTGACGAAGCTCCGGTGAGCGCGTAGTATAGATCCACCAACACATAAGCCCCGACATCGCTCCTACACGATCTTCTCGTCCTCCGTTCACAACAACTGCAAGCTTTCTTCGCTGATCTTGCCTTTACTCATTGAGTGATTGGAGGTGTTCGTTTCCTGTCACTACCGGCACAAGCTCTATGTGCTGCCTGTATCACGTCCTTTCAACACGCTCCCCTGTGTTTGAAGGAAGGAGGATCACTGTGGCTCCATCAAAAGGAAATGGACGCGGAAGCGCGGACGACAATGAAAGCATGCGCGCTGGCATGAACGGCAACTCTTCCGATGGAGCAGTTGCTCCTGGGCTGACTGGTCGGTATCTGGTGCTTATGCGCCAGGACGCCATGGACGCGGGCATCAGTGCCTTGCGCGAGCGCGCCGGCCTGAGCATTACCCGCTCGGCGGACTTCGAGGCCGGCGTGGCCGACACTGATGCGCTCACCAGCGGCGGTGCGATCGTTTTCGACGATCTGGCAGTGGCGGTTGTCGACGCGCCGCCGGATCAGGTTCGCTCGCTGAGCGTGGCGGCTAGCGAGGATAACGGCATCCTGGCGATCGAGCCTGAGCGCGTGGTCTACGCGATCTACGATCGGGCGATCGAGTCCAGCCCTCCGATGTCAGGCGCGCCGGCTTACGGCCAGCCGCTGGCACCTGCGCCCAGAAATCTTCCCGCGCAGACCATGCCCTTCGACTACTTGCGCGGCTATCGCGATGCTGTGAATCACGTCGTCGATCAGGTGCTCGGCACCGGCGGCGTTGCTATGGCTACTGATGGCGCTGCTGTAGCTGTGGGCGCGGAAGACAAGCTGACCTGGGGCCTACAGGCCACTAAGGTCTCCGAGTCGCGCTACACCGGCAAGGGCATCCGTGTGGCGGTGCTCGACACCGGCTTCGATCTGGATCATCCTGATTTCCTGGGCCGCACGGTTGTTTCGCGCTCGTTCGTTCCCGGCGAGGCCGTTCAGGATGGTCACGGCCATGGCACGCACTGCATCGGCACCGCTTGTGGCCCGAAGCAGGGCGGCCAGCTGCCGCGCTACGGCATCGCCTACGAGGCCGAGATCTACGTCGGCAAGGTGCTCAGCAATCGCGGCAGCGGCACCGACAGCAGCATTCTTGCCGGTATCCAGTGGGCCATCGCCAATAAATGCGCGGTGATCTCGATGTCGCTGGGCGCGCCGACTCAGGTTGGTCAGGCGTTCTCGCTGGTGTACGAGGCCGTGGCCAAACGCGCGCTGGCCGCCGGTACGCTGATCGTCGCGGCGGCTGGTAACGAAAGCGAGCGACCGGGCACGATCAATCCTGTGTCGCATCCGGCCAACTGCCCCTCGATCATGGCTGTCGCCGCCGTTGATGTTGCCTTGCGCGTCGCCTGGTTCTCCTGCGGCGGCCTGTCGGTCCAGGGCGGCCAGGTCGACATTGCCGGGCCTGGCGTCGCGGTGCGCTCAAGCTGGCCACGTCCGCAGCTCTACAACACGATCAGCGGCACCAGCATGGCCACGCCGCATGTCGCCGGAATCGCGGCGCTGCTGGCGGAGCAAAACCCGGATGTGCGCGGTGGATCGCTGGGCTGGCTGCTGTTGCAAAGCGCGCGGCGGCTGGAGCTTTCTTCGCAGGACGTTGGCGCGGGATTGGTGCAAGCTCCCTGATCTATGCGCTGTCGGTCATACGCTAAGCTAAGTCACCCTGTAGTAGCTGCAAGCGCGCGCTTGTGGCTATTACGGTGCGACCTGAGGTGCCGCAATGCCTAATGAGCAGGTCAGTATATCGGTTGCCGACGCATTCCTGGATCGCTTTGCCGACGTTGTGAAGCGCATCGAGCAGGCTGGGCTCAAGGTCGATCAGCAGCTCGACACGATCGGCGTGATCACCGGCTCGATCGACTCCGACGACATTGGCAAGCTGGATCAGGTCGAGGGTATCGCCGCCGTCGAGCGCAGCCGCGGCTTCCAGTTGCCGCCGCCCGACAGTCCGATCCAGTAGTTTGGCCATTAA
>JAFAYS010000408.1 GCA_019240175.1 Chloroflexota bacterium
GCGTACGAAAAATAGGCGTGGTTGCCATGGTGGCGCATGCCGATGATCGGAAAGGGCTGATCCAGGCCGAGCTGCCGGCCCAGACGCTCGGCGGCGTTGGTGTAGCCTTCGAGCGACGGCGGCTCCTGCGGCTCCTCCGGCTGTGGAGCGGGAACGTCGACAGTGGGAGCGCAGCCCGGTCGCAGCGCGCGCAGCCGATCTTTGATCATGTGGAAGATATCCAAATGCCGCAGCTGGCGCAGTGTTCCCGGCAGCTCCTCGACGATCACGCGCGGCGAGTAGAACTGCACAAAGTCGAAGTTGGCCAGACAGGCATGGATGTCCGCGACGCCAATGCCCAGCTCCGCCATCTGCGCTCTGAGCGCCTCGACAGCCTGCTCCGGGAAGCGATCGCAGTGCTTCTCGCCGATGTAGCGCTCTTCCTCGTTGTTGGTGATCAGCCGCACGCCGCGCGCCCGCGACACCTCGACCAGCGCGACGCCGGTGTTGTGGGTGCGAATGCCGATGCCGAGCAGATACACGGTTTCGCCGCGCTGAAGCTTCTGTTGCATCAGCACAGCACGCTGGTGGGCGTAGGCGCTGTCGGCGGTGTAGAAATGTTTTGTCGCGCTGAAGGCTTTCCACAGCGGCAGGTACAACCGATCGGAAGCCTTGCCGAGCGCTGGATGAGCCGGGCCGTACACGCCAAACGTCCGTGCCATGAATCTATCCTCCCGCAGGAATATCTGAATAGTCAGTTTAGATCGAGCAGCAGTCCGGCACGCGTCGCCGCCCAAAAGCCACGCTCGACACAAATTATCATTTTGTAGTTCGATTGCTCTACGCTCGTGGATGCTTGAGGCAAGCAGCGCCGCGCTCCTGTGGCTGTTCGGGCATTTTAGCATACTCGACCGATCGCGTCGGTCGGATGCTTGACATTCCTAGCCATCAACCTTACAGCGGAACGTAGGGAAGTCGATCAGTAGTGAGAAGAAGGCTTAAGAGTTTAGATATTACTAGCTAAAACTTCCAACAAGCTTTTTAAGCCAATTTCATATGTTTTACGGAAATCGGCCCACTTAATCTCGCGCAGCAAGACTGGAATTTCGCAATCAGCGATGAGCAAAGGGAGAATGACAATATTCTTTTCAATTGAGAGTTGATTCATGAGAGCGGAACTAATCTCACGCTGAACCCACTGTGATCTGATGGAGTGCGGGGAAAGTACTGCTAGAAGATAAGCACTATCAGAAATTCCATCACTTACTTTTTGTATTATGGAGTCGCCTACTTTAATCTCCCATTGATCCCACCACACAGGTAATCCTGTACTTCTTAGGTCATTTGCAAGACGTTCTACGAAATCTCGATCTTGATGATTGTAGCTAATAAATATATTTCTTTTCATAATATTTCCCAACCTGGTAAGTTCTTCTCTTATGGTCTCCGCACGAAAGGTATCACCCATATCTTGTGCATATTTAAACGCGGCTTGATACAAGCGTAGAGCACCATCTATGTTATTTTGAATTAAATAGAGAGATGCTCCAAGTATAAGAATATCAATTTCTTTACTTCTATAGCCGATCATACGCGCAGTCTCAAGAGATAAGCTCCAGTATTCTTGTGCGCGATTAACATCTCTCGTTTTGTAAAGAACAGCTAAGTCAAACAGAAAATCGACTCTATCTTTGTAAATTCTATATCTTTCAGCAAGCTCTAAGCCTTTCTCTAGCCATCTTATTGTCTCATCATAATCACCGAATATTCTTGTAAACTTAGATATTTGTTTTAAAACCTCAATCATACTATAGGCATTTGCTTTTTCATCTTGTTCATACAATTGAAATAGCACCTTATTTAGGGATAGAGCCTCCTTATAATTTCCTCGTATTTCTTCAAGTTCACCTACCTGTTTTATTCTCATCATCTTCTCAGGCGAATCATCTATAAGATGATGAGCCAATAATAATGTATTGAACTTGATGTAATCATCCCAGCGTGCTCGTCTGATTAAGTAATCATTCATTGCATCTGTGAAAGATGTAAGCAACTCCCAAGCTTCAAGCTCTATGCAATATTTTACTGCGTGCTCAATTTGTCCAAATTCCACGTCAACTACCTCTAGATCAGTGCGGCTGTGCTGTGCTAACTGGAGGCAATACTTAATATATCGGAGCTTTGCTTCACGCAAAGAAGGCATAACAAACCCTTTCAAGAGAATTCAGAGAACATTATTTGAGTTCTACAATTCGTACTCTAGCAGACGGCGTAAGTACTACCTATACCGTCTCTAGCCACCAAGGAACGGACCTTTTATGAGCACGAAAGCGAGTTTAGCACAACGCTCGGCTAGTGCTGGCAAAGTTGAGACGTTGACCGTCGATTACTACCTCAACAGCAACACCATGACCATTGCCTCTGCCACACCAGCCTACCTACCAGATCGTCCATACTTAACATATCTCGCACACTGGCCCGTAAAATAGCTCACCCTGCCGCTCAAGCACGCTGCTTGCAGGTCTTTGTTGACGCCTACTGCTCTCGCGCTTAAAATGCGCCGCACCCACCCCCTCTACCTCTAAGGGAGTCTACCCATGTTCCAACGCCTGGTCGTGCTTGCCCTACTTGCCATCGCCGCCTTGTCCGCCAGTACGCCCGCCCATGCCTCAACCCCGGTCGGGGCCGGCGTGATGTGCTACCAGGCCAATATTCAATGGCCGTGGTTTGCAACTTACCGCTGTATCGGCTATGCCTCTGGCGGAACGGGCAGCTACGTCTCCTACACCTGGAAGTTTAACAGCTCGTACGGCAACTCCACCTACGTGACCTCACAGCCGGAGTTCGACTTCACCTGCTCAAGCGGCCAGCAGTTCCAGGTCGATCTGTACGTGACCGATAGTGCAGGAGCGATCGGCTCCGTCATGGGCGACTACTACACGTGCAATACCGGAGGCTACGAGCCCATCGAATAGGCACAATCAGGAAAAACGAACGGAAGAAAGGCAGCGTCGTGCTGCCTCTTCTGATTCCTACTCGATCTCTCAGCACGGAAGCGCGCCAGGCACTATGGTATGATTGCGCACGAACAAGCGAGTATCACAAATATTGCACAACTGAATCAACGAACTCTGTTCAAACCGCCCCTTAAGTTCAGGATAACCTTTCACTCCCCATTGGAGGCATTCGTGCAGCTGCGTTCACCCTTACAGTTCGATAATGATCGCTTCTTGATGTTTGTCATCGACGAGATGGCCTACGAGTACGAGAAAACCTACGACGACGTGATCCGCATGACGCTGGGCAAGTCCGAACTGCCCGTGTGCGACGGCATCCTCGCCGCCATGGACGAGGCGCTGCATCGCTTCGACAAAAGCACGCTGGTCTTTCCGGCGGGCTTGCCCGAGCTGCGCGAGCGGATCGCGCAGGAGTACCAGCGACGCTACGGGCTGAGCATCGCGCCCAAAAACGTGGTGATCAGCGTGGGCACCAGCACGGTTTTTCGCAACCTGTACTACCTGCTGGCCAACGCGGAGGACGAGATCCTGCTGCCCAGGCCCTACTATCCGCTCTACCAGTTCTGCGCGTCGCTGATCGGCGCGACGGTCAAGTACTACGACATCGATCTGGAAACCATGCGGCTGGATGTCGAGTCGCTGCGGGCCAACTTCAGCGATCGTACCCGGCTCGTGGTGATCAACTCGCCCGGCAATCCGCTGGGCAACATGCTGACGCGCGACGAGCTGTACGCGATCGACGAGGTGGTTAATGGTCGCGCCACGATCATCAGCGACGAGATCTACAGCAATGTCTGCTTCGATGCGCCGCACGTATCGCTGCTGGAGCTGACGGATCGCAAGTCGCCGGTGATCATCACCAACAGCTTCTCGAAAGGCTTTCGCATGTACTCGCGGCGCGTCGGCTATTGCGTCGTGCCCGATGAGTTGGTGACGCCGCTGACGGTGATCCAGCACCACACGCTGCTCACCACCGATCCGATCCCGCAGTTCGGCGCGATCGCGGCGCTGGATCATCCCGCCGAGGTCGACTATCTTGCCGGCCTGTATAAAGACCGCCGTGACTACACCGTCGCGCAGTTTGCCGGCGTGCCGAGCGTGCGGGCGATCCCAGCCGAGGGCAGCTTCTACTTCACGCTGGACTGCGCCGCGTTCATGCAGCAGCACGCGATCCCGGATTGCCTGGCCCTGGCCGAGATGATCATGGAGCAGACGCATGTGGCGACGGTTCCGGGCTCCGACTTCGGGCTGCCGCTGACGCTGCGGCTCTCCTACTCATCCAAGCGCTACAACGAGGGCATCGATCGGCTGGTCGCGTTCTTCAACAGCAATCAGTCGTAGGCAGAAGGAACAGCATGGACGATCCAACCACACGCCCGACTGTGCTCATCGCCAGCTACCTTGAGCCCGAGCATATCGAGCGGATTCGCGCCGTCGACCCGCGTCTGCACGTGGTCTATGAGCCGGATCTGCTCAGGCCGCCGCGCTTCCCCAACGATCACATCGGGCAGCCACGCGAGCGCACGCCGGAGCAGGAGCGGTGCTGGCGCGAGCTGCTCAGCCAGGCCGACATTCTCTTCGATTTCGATCACACGCATCTCGCAGATCTGCCGGAGCTAGCGCCCAACCTACGCTGGATTCAGGCCACCAGCGCGGGCATCGGGCAGCTCGTCAACCAGCAGGGTTATTCCACGCGCATGCCCAACACCGTGCTGACCACGGCGAGCGGCGTTCATGCCCAGCCGCTGGCGGAATTTTGCCTGATGGCGATCCTGATGTTCAGCAAAGGTTTGCTGCGCACGCTCCACGATCAGGCCAACAAACACTGGCAGCAGTACTCGGTGACCGATCTCGCAGGCCGCACGCTGCTGATCGTCGGCGCGGGCAAGATCGGCCAGGAGCTGGCACGGATGGCCCAGGCGCTGCACATGAAGGTCATCGGCGTCAAGCGCTCGGTCGCCGGCGTCGATCCGGCGGCGCTCGCGCTGGATGAGGTGTACGCGCTGGATAGCCTGCCTCAGCTATTGCCGCAGGCCGAGTATCTGGTGCTGATCACGCCGCACACGCCCGAGACCGAACGCATGATCGGCGCGCAAGAGCTGGCGCTGCTGCCGGACGGCGCTGTGCTGATCAACATTGGTCGCGGCGCGCTGGTCGACGAGCCCGCGCTGATCGCGGCGCTGCGCGCGGGGCGTCTAGGTGGTGCCGCGCTCGACGTCTTCGCGCAGGAGCCGCTGCCGAGCGACAGCCCGCTGTGGGAGCTGCCCAACGTCCTGGTGAGCCCACACTCGGGCGGCACCAGCGACCGCGAAAACGAGCGGATTGTGGATCTGTTCTGCGATAACCTGCGTCGCTGGCTGGATCAGCAGCCGCTGCGCAATGTCTTCAATCCGCAAACGCTCTACTAGCGCCCTCAAATACACGCGCTTAAATGCAACAGCGGGGCTTTCATCGGCCCCGCTGCTACGTTTAATGTGTCCGGCGTGCTGCTAGCTAACCTGATCGATCACCTGCACCTCGTCGCGGCTCACCGGCTCGGCCATGCCCACCACCACCTTGCGGGCTCCCGCGAACGGCGCGCGGCCATGCGCGACCAGCATGTTGTCGAGCATCAAAATATCGCCGCGCTGCCAGGGAAAAGCCACGGTCTCCTGATCGTAGGCCTCGCGCAGTGCCGCAACAACTTCCGGCTCGATCGGCGTGCCGTCGCCATAGTAGGTATTGGCCGGCAGATCTTCTTCGCGGAACTCGGCCAGCATCGCATCGCGCATCATGGGGCTGAGCGTGCTCACGTGGAAAAAGGTCGCGTGGTTGAACCAGACCGGCTCGCCGCTCTGTGGATGGCGCAGCACCGCCTGGCGCACAGCGCGCGTCCGCAGCCGATCGCCGTCCTGCCAGCTGGCCTCGATGTGACGCTCGCGGCAGTACTCCTCGATCGCCGCCTTGTCCTCGGTCTGGAACACCGTCTGCCAGGGCAGGCCCATGCCCTGACCGAAGTTGCGCACATACATCCAGCCCTTGCGCGCGAAGCGCTCGCGGATCGCGGGATCGATCCGCTGATACACCCTGCGCACATCGGCGATCGGCGTTTCGCCGCCCTGCTCGGCAGCCGTCACGCAGTAGAAGAAGATTTTTAACGGCCAGGCATGCTGGTACGAGTTCTCGTTGTGCAGAAAGATCGGCTGATCGGCGGGATAGTCGGTGGAGGTGTAGATGTTGCCGCTGACCTGGCTGCGCGGCGATGAGCGCTCGCGGTATTCCAGCGGATCGCCGGAGGCCGCCCGCACAAAGCGCTCGAAGTCGGCGATCTCGGGCACGCTAAAGCCGCGAAACAGCAAGCCGCCATGCTTCAGCAGCAGCGTCTGGATCTGCTCACGATGCATGGTCGCCCAGTCGATCAGATTTACACCGTCGATCGCGGGCTGGACCAGCAGCGG
>JAFAYS010000172.1 GCA_019240175.1 Chloroflexota bacterium
TGCTCAGGTTGAAGCGGCGTCCACCCTTAACCACTTTCGCCACGCGGTTGATCTGGACTACTCGCTCCTCAACCTCTAGGTCTTCGGCGCTAATTCGTGAATTCGCCACGTTTCCTCCAGAACAGTTCCATGTTTGAGCCGCTCAGGCAAGCTGCCAGCAGCGCGGAACTTGAAACTAAAAATCCAGTCCAGCCTCGCGCGCTGCGTCGGCAAGCGCTTTGATGCGACCGTGATACAGATACCCGCCGCGATCGAAAACAACCTGCTTGATACCGGCAGCCTGCGCGCGCTCCGCGATCAACTGCCCGACCAGCTTGGCCTCGTCGACCTTGTTGTTCTCGGACAGCTTGTCGCGCAGAGCAGCGTCTACGGTCGAAGCGGCTACCAGGGTGTGCTGACGCACATCGTCGATGACCTGTGCGTAGATATGCATATTGCTGCGAAACACGTTCAGTCGTGGCCGCTGCGCCGTGCCGCTCAACTTCGATCGAATACGGCGCTGACGCTTGGCCCGCTGTGCGCGTCGATTAATATTTGCCATAACCTTTTATCCTCTTAGCTCAGGCAGAGATTATATCCACTGCCATGTGAGGGAATTTCAAGAACCAAGAACCTAGAACCTAGAACCTTGGTCTCGTCACCTTGGTTCTTAGTTCTTGGTTCTAGGTTCTGCGTTTTACTTCTTGCCGCCCTTGCCCGTCTTGCCGGCCTTACCAGCCTTGCGGCGGATAATTTCGGTCGAGTACTTGATACCCTTGCCTTTGTAGGGCTCCGGCGGACGCAGGCCGCGAATGTTGGCCGCGACTTCACCCACCAGCTGCTTGTCGGCACCCGAAACGATCACGGTGTTGCGCTCGCCGGTGTTCAGGTCGATGCCCTCGGGCGCCTCGACGATTACAGGATGCGAGAAGCCCAGCGCCATCGTCAGGTTGCGGCCAGTCTTGGTGGCGCGGTAGCCGACGCCGTTGATCTCAAGCACTTTCTGGAAGCCGGTGCTCACACCGACGACCATGTTGTTCAAGAGCGAGCGGGTGAGGCCGTGCAGCGCCTTGTGCTGCTTCTCATCGCTCGGACGCGTGACGTTGACCGTGCCGTCTTCCTGGTTGATCGCGATCTCGGGCGGCAGCTGCTGTGACAGAGTGCCCTTGGGACCTTTGACCGTCACATAGTTGTTCTCGCCGACGGTGATCGTAACGCCACCGGGTACGGAAATCGGCTTTTTGCCAATGCGCGACATTGTTCTCTCTCCTCAGGTGATTAGCGCAGCACCGCAGCGCTGCCGCTTTTTCCCCAAATTAGGCGCGGGCGTTCAATCGGAACGCCCGCACTATCTACCAGACGTACGCGAGCACTTCACCGCCGACGTTCTGACGCCAGGCCTCGTAGCCGCTCATCACACCCTTGGGCGTGGACAGAATGGCGAGACCCATGCCGCCACGCACGCGGGGAATATCGGCGTGCTTCGAGTAGATGCGCAGACCTGGGCGGCTGACGCGCTTCAGGCCCGTGATAACCGGCTCTCGATCGGCGCTGTACTTCAGCGTAATCACAATATTTTCAAACGCTTTGCCGTCCATCGGCTGCACCGTGTAATCCTTGATGAAGCCTTCCTGCTTCAGGATCTCGGCAATCGCAACCTTTAGCTTTGACTTTGGCATCGTAACGCTGGCATGGCGCTGCATGCAAGCATTGCGAAGACGTGTCAGCATATCGGCAATCGGATCATTAAAACTCACGGTCAAGTCCTCCCCTTAGGAGTTACAGGCGCAGCACGATTCAATGACAATATATCGTGCCGCAAAGCCCAATTACCAGCTCGACTTCGTCATGCCCGGAATCAGGCCGCGCAGGGCCATCTCCCGGAGGCAGATCCGGCACAGGGCGAACTTGCGGTACACTGCACGCGAACGGCCACACCGGTTGCAGCGGTTGCGCTGCCGCACGGCGAACTTCGGAGTCTGCTGGGACTTGATAATTAACGCTTTACGAGCCAAAGTAGATTCCTCCTCACGCGGTAGCCGCTCAACCTTATGGTTGCTAGCTCCGGTGCGTTTTAATCACGGAACGGCATGCCCATGTGCTTCAGCAGAGCAAAGCCTTCATTATCGTTTCGTGCGGAAGTAACAATCGCGACTTCCAGACCACGCAGCTTATCAACCTTGTCGTAGTCGATTTCCGGGAACACGATCTGCTCGCGCAGGCCGATGCTATAGTTGCCACGGCCATCGAACGAGCGGCGGCTCACACCACGGAAGTCGCGAATGCGAGGCAGCGCGATCGAGATCAGTCGATCCAGGAACTCGTACATTCGGTCGCCACGCAGCGTAACCATCGCGCCGATCGGCTGGCCTTCGCGCAGCTTGAAGTTCGCGATCGACTTGCGGGCCCGCGTGATGACCGGCTTCTGGCCGGCGATCGCCGTCAGGTCGCCAAGCGCGGCGTCCATCGACTTCGAATTCTGCAGCGCCTCGCCCATGCCGATGTTCAGCACGACTTTCTCGATGCGGGGCACCTGCATGATGTTCCCGAAGTTGAAATCTTTCATCAGCGCCGGCACAACATCGCGCTGATATTTTTCCCTCATTCGTACAGCCATACTATCCTCATTTGCAATCTGTAATTCGGTTATTGGACGTTCCAATCCTGCATCACAGAGTACAAATCATCAATTAAGCAGCATTCTTCGGCTGGTCAACCGCTGCGTCGCAAGCCTTGCAAAAGCGCACTTTACGACGGCTCACTTTGCCTTCGCCATCCACAATGCGATGTCCCGTCCGCGATGCCTTGCCACAGTTCGGGCAAACCAGCATCACTTTCGACACATGCAGCGGCGCTTCCATCTCGACGATGCCGCCGCGCTGGCGTGGGCCGCGTGGCTTCATGTGCTTCTTGACCATGTTTACATTTTCGACGACGACCCGGTCTTCCGTGGGAATGGAGCGCGTAATCTTGCCGCGCTGGCCCTTATTCTTCCCAGAGATCACCAAGACTTCGTCACCAGTCTTGACGTGCATATCAACCTCTATCTTCGCAGTCAGCCGTATTCATCCGCTGTGCAACCTGGGTATTGTACCAAATCAGGTGTCGGCTTGCTGAGTGCTGTGTCTGCTGCTTCTACAGCGTTTCGGGCGCCAGCGAAACAATCTTCATGAACTGGCGATCGCGAAGCTCGCGCGCAACTGGTCCGAAGATACGCGTACCGCGTGGGTTACCGTCCTGACGGATCAGCACCGCCGCGTTGTCGTCGAAGCGAATGTGCGAGCCATCGGGCCGGCCATATTCCTTCGAGACGCGCACGATCACCGCACGCACAACCTCGCCCTTTTTCGCGTTGCCGCCCGGCGACGCATCCTTGACCGACGCGATAATGATATCGCCGACCGAGCCGGACTTCACTTTCGATCCACCCAGCACGCGGATGCACATAATTTCTTTGGCGCCGGTGTTATCGGCCACCTTCAAGCGACTCTGTGGCTGAATCACGCCTGCACCTACCCTTCAACGTCCTGATCACCGGGGGCCGCGATCTCTGCCTCGGCATCCTTGATCGCGATCGGCTGATCTTTATTACCGATGATCTCGACAACGCGCCAGCGCTTCAGCTTGCTCAGCGGTCGGGTTTCTTCGATCCGCACGCTGTCGCCGATCTGGCACTGGTTTCCTTCGTCATGGGCATAGAACTTATGCGTCTTGCGCACCGTCTTGCGATAGATCGGATGCGGGCGCAGGTAGTCCACGGCCACCACAACGGTCTTATCCATCTTGTTCGAGACGACTCGTCCGACCTTCTCTTTGCGGATCACGCTCGTCTCGGTTGCCTGTGTCTCAGCCATTATTCCCTCCCGCCTTCAGCTTGCGCCAGCTCGCGCTCACGCAGCACCGTTTTAACGCGGGCATATTCTTGCTTCAGTTGTCCGAAGCGCGCCGAGTTCGTCAGGCGACCTGTCTCCTTCTGGAAGCGCAGGTTGAACAGCTCCTGATCGATCTCACGCAGGCGCTCCTGGAGCCGCCCGTTATCGAACTGGCGGATCTCATTCACTTTCATCGTGCTGAACCTCCCCTGCCGTCTCTTTCGCTATGATCTTGCATTTGATCGGTAGCTTCTGAGCCGCGCGCTGTAGCGCTGCGGTGGCAATGTCCTCGCGAACGCCGCCCAGCTCGAACATAACACGGCCCGGCTTCACAACGGCGACATAGTATTCGACCGCGCCCTTACCGGAACCCATGCGCGTCTCGGCAGGCTTTTGGGTGATTGGCTTGTCGGGGAAGATGCGAATCCACACCTTACCACCACGCTTGACGTAGTGCGTAATCGCGCGACGGGCCGCCTCGATCTGGCGGCTATCGATCCACGCTTGCTCTACCGCCATCAGCCCGAAGTCACCGAAGGCAACCGTGGTGCCGCGCCCGGCGATGCGGGTGCGCTTCTGCACATGGCGGTGCATCTTGCGGTACTTCATCCGCTTTGGCATCAACATATCAGTATCCTCTAAAACTCAGAGACGAGCAGCCAATACTCAGACTTAATCTTGGTCTTGGCTCTCGGCTCGTGATGCTTGGCCCTTGTCTATTCGTCGCTTGGAGCTGCGGAATATGGGCTTTGAGCCTGGTCGCCATTCGATCTGCCAGCGCCATTCTCGCAACCACCAAAACCACGCCCACGACCGCCACCATCCCAGCCGTAGCTTTGGCACTACTCGTCGCTTGTCGGTGTGGACTGCGGAGCCTGGGCCTGTGGAGCTTGAGCCTGCGGAGCTTGGGTCTGGCCACCGCCACCCTGGCTACCTTGGTTACTCTGACCGCCGCCAGCATAGCCAC
>JAFAYS010000560.1 GCA_019240175.1 Chloroflexota bacterium
GCCGCCGCGCTCAGACGCTCGGCCCACTGCCCAAAGGCCGTCGTCTTGGCCGGCAACACCACCGCGCCGCCCTGCGCCAGCTGCCGATACGCCGTGTCCAGGTCGTCCACCAGGATCGCCCACGACACCCAGTCCACCGCCAGGTGATGCACCACCACCAGCAGTCGCTGCCCCTGCTCGGCACCCAACTCAAACAGCGCCGCCCGCAGCAACGGCCCGAATTCCAGATTCAAGCTCGCCTGAAGTGCGTTGCACTGCTCGATAAACGCGGTCTGCTGTGCATCCGGCGCGAGGTCCGACAGATCGACGACGCTCCACACGGCGCGCGACTCTAAGCCGGCATGTGTTTGCTGCCAGCCGGCTTCGGTCTGATGGAAGCGCAGGCGCAGCGCGTCGTGCTGGATCAGGAGATACTGGATCGCCTGAGCGACCAGCGCCGCATCGAGCCGTTCCGTCGGCTCCAGCACCACGGATTGGTTGAAGTGGTGCGGCTCCGGCAGCTCGCGCGCGAAGAAATGCTGCTGGATCGGCGTCAGCGGCGCTGCACCCGTTACCAGGCCCTGCTCGGCCACCACCAGCGGTGCGGTATCGACCACCGCCGACAGCGCGGCGATCGTCTGATAGTCGAACAGCTGGCGCGGCGTGAGGCGCAGCCCGGCCTGTCCAGCGCGCGCTACGATCTGAATGCTCAGGATTGAGTCGCCGCCGAGCGCGAAGAAGTTGTCGTGAATGCTCACGCGATCCAGGCGCAGCACCTCCGCCCAGATCCGCGCCAGCGTAGCCTCAGCCACCGTCTGTGGCGCAATGTAGCGATCATCCTGGTTGCCGCGTGCTTGCTCGGGCGCGGGCAAGGCTTTGCGATCGACCTTGCCGTTGGACGTCAGCGGCAGCGCCTCAAGTACGACAAAGGCGCTCGGCACCATGTAGGCGGGCAGCGTGGCGAGCAGAAAATCGCGCAGAGCCTCGGTCGTCGGCGCAATCTCTGTCTCAGGCACGAGATAGGCGACCAGGCGCAAATCACGTCCGCCATCGGCGCGCGCCAGCACCACGGCCTCACGAATGGCTGGATGTTGCGCCAGGACGGCCTCGACTTCACCGATCTCAATACGGAAGCCGCGGATCTTGACCTGGTTGTCGGTGCGGCCCAGAAATTCCAGCGTGCCATCCGCGAGGTAGCGCGCGCGGTCGCCGGTGCGGTACCAGCGCCCGCCGTCCAGCCCGACAAATTTCTCGGCGGTCAATTCAGGCCGGTTGAGATAGCCGCGCGTCACGCTGCCGCCGCCAAGGTAGATCTCACCGGCGACCCCGACCGGCACCAGCTGGCCGTGTGCGTCGTAGAGCCGCAGCTGCGCGTTGGGCAGTGGTCGCCCGATCAGTTGGCGCGTCGGCACGGCGTCGGGATCAACCACGTGGCAGGCGCAGATGATCGTGCCCTCGGTCGGCCCGTAGAGCACGACGAGCTCGGCCTGCGGGAAGACCGCCAGCGTGTCGGCCAGCAGCTCCGGCGGCACCGCATCGCCACCCACCCAGATCCGCCGCAACCCAGCGTAGGCGTCCGGCGTGCCGGTCTGGCGCGCGTGCTCGACAATCTGGCGCAGCAGGCTCGGCACCGCATGGAGCAGCGTCCAGTTTTCGAGATCCTGCACCAGCTGCGGCAGATCCAGGACCTGCGAGGGTGTTTCAATGACCACCGTGCCGCCGGCCAGCAGCGGATTGACCAGCTCAAAAACCGCGATGTCGAACGCGACCGAGGCGATCCAGGGCTGAATATCGGTCGCGTGGTAGCCAAAGATCGTCTGGCTGGCGTGCAAAACCTGCAGCAGGTTGCCGTGTTCGACGGCCACAGCTTTTGGTGTGCCGGTTGTGCCCGAGGTGTAGATCAAATACGCCAGATTTGCCGGACCGACCGCGCTCAGCGGTGCGGTGTCCGGCTGGTTCGCTAGCTGCTCGGCATCACGATCGAGGCAGACCACCGGCGCAGTATGAGCGGGCAGGCGCTCCCAGAGCACCCCTTCAGTCAGCACCACGCTGGCTGCCGCATCCTGAAGGATGAAGGCGATACGCTCGGCGGGATAGCTGGGGTCGATCGGCACATACGCGCCGCCAGCTTTCCACACCGCCAGCAGCGCCACCACCAGATCCAGCGAGCGCTCCAAAAACAGCGCCACCCGCGTTTCCGGCCCGACGCCCAGCGCTTGCAGATAATGCGCCAGCCGATTGGCGTGCGCCTCCAATCCGGCGTAGGTCGTGCAGTCCTCGCCACACACCAGCGCGATCGACTCGGGTGTGCGCACCGCCTGCGCCGCCAGGAGCTCATGCACCAGGCGATCCTGCGCGAAGGGCTCCGCCGTCGTGTTCCACTGTGCCAAACGCTGCTGCTCGCTCGCCGTGAGCAGCGGCACATCGGTGAGGCGCTGGTGCGGATCAGCCGCCATGTCGGTTAAGATCGTCGCCAGATGTCCCAGCAAGCGCCGGATGGTCACGGCGTCAAAGCGCTGGCGATCGTAGGTGATCAAAAACTCTAGCTCTCGCTCCGGACCCACCGCGACCGTCAGCGGATAGTTGCTCTGCTCGGTGCCACGTCGATCCGTCATGGTGAGCGCGCCCGATCCTGAGCGCTGAGCTGTGGCGGCGATCGCCGGGTAGTTCTCGAAGACGATCAGGCTTTCGAAGAGCGCCTGGCCGCGCGGGACCTCGCTCCAGCCCTGCACCTGGCTCAACGGGCTCCACTCGTACTGGCGTTGTTCGGCCTGCTGCGCCTGAATATCGCTCAGCCAGGCCAGCAGCGAGTCTGCTGGTCGAACGCGGACGCGGACCGGCAGCGTGTTGATAAACAACCCAACCATGCGCTCGACGCCGGTCAGCTCTGCCGGACGGCCCGCAACCGTCGCGCCGAAGAGCACGTCGGGCTCGCCGCTGTAGCGACTGAGCAGCAGTGCCCACGCGCCTTGCACCACCGTGTTCAGGGTTAGCCCGTGCTGCCGCGCCAAGGCGTTTAGCGTCGCCGTTGTTTCCGCCGATAGATGCTGCCGCTCACGGGCGTAGCCCAGCGCCATGTTATCCGAACTTACCAATCGATCGACGCCAAGCGGCGTGGGCGCGGTGAAGCCAGCCAACGTGTGCCGCCAGAAGGCCTCGGCCTGCGCCAGATCCTGCCCCTGCAGCCAGGCGATGTAGTCGCGATACGGGCGCGGCGCGGTCTGCTGGATCGCGCGACCGCTCACGCGGGCCTCGTAGGTCGTAAAGACTTCGTTGAGCACCAGCGGCAGCGACCAGCCGTCAAACAACAGGTGATGCACCGTCCAGACGAAATAGTGTGCAGCGTCCGCGACACGCATCAGCGCCAATCGCAGCAGCGGTGCCTGCGTCAGGTCCAGCCCCTGGCGGCGATCGGCGGTGCGGAAGGCCGCGAACCGCGCCTCCTGCTCAGCAGCGGGCAGCGCGCGCCAATCCTCGATCTGCCAGGGCAGCGTGACCGCCCGCTGCACCACTTGCAGTGGCTCCGGGACATCTGACCAGAGGAAGCTGGTGCGGAAAACCGCGTGGCGGGCGACGACCTGATCCCAGGCAGCCTGGAAAGCCGTGACGTCCAGCGGGCCACGCAGCGTCGACACCAGCTGCTCGACATACACGCCGCTGCCCGCGTCCGCCAAGCTGTGGAATAGCATGCCCTGCTGCAGCGCCGTCAGCGCATACACATCCGCCACGTCCGGCGTTCCCGCCACGATCCGATCCACCGTCGCCTGATCCAGCCGCGCCAACGGCACATC
>JAFAYS010000688.1 GCA_019240175.1 Chloroflexota bacterium
CATCCTGCGCACGTTCGCCCGCTATGTTTCGCAGGGCATGCTGCCGAATCGCTTTCCGGACGTCGGCGAGGAGCCCGAGTACAACACGGTCGACGCGGCGCTCTGGTATTTCCACGCGATCGAGCGCTACCACCAGGCCACGGGCGACGACGCGCTGCTGGCGGATCTGTATCCCGTACTGGCCGAGATCGTGAGCTGGCATGTGCGTGGCACGCGCTACGGCATTGCGGTCGATCCCGCGGATGGCCTCCTGCGCTCGGGCGAGGCCGGCATGCAGCTGACCTGGATGGATGTGCGCATCGACGATTGGGTAGTCACGCCGCGCCACGGCAAGGCCGTCGAGATCAACGGGCTGTGGTACAACGCGCTGCGCTTGATGGCAGGCTGGTCGCAGCGCTTCGGCGGCGCGTCGGAGGTCGACTACGCGGCGCTGGCGGCGCAGGTTCGCGCCAGTTTCAGCCGCTTCTGGTTTGCCGAGGGCGGCTACCTGTACGATGTGATCGACACGCCCGGCGGCGACGACACAACCCTGCGGCCCAATCAGATCTTCGCGCTCTCGGTCGCGCCTGAGCTTATCGCCGAGGAGCAGCGACGATCCGCGCTGGCGCAAGTTGCGGCGCAGCTGTGGACGCCGGTCGGCCTGCGCACGCTCGATCCGCGCCATCCCGACTACCAACCGCGCTTCACCGGCGATCGCGTCCAGCGCGATAGCGCCTACCATCAGGGCACCGTCTGGCCCTGGCTGATCGGCCACTACCTCGACGCGCGCCGGCAGCTTGAGCCGAATCTCGATCTTCAGCCGTATCTGCAAGCGCTGCTGGATCACCTGTACGACGCCGGTCTCGGCACGATCTCGGAGGTCTTCGACGCCGAGCCGCCGCGTTTCGGCGCTGCCTGCATGGCTCAGGCGTGGAGCGTGGCCGAGGTGCTGCGCGTGGTTTTGCGTGAGCGTATAGCGACTACAACCGGCAGCTCATGAAAGCCGGAATCCTGGCGATAGATATTGAAAATGCGTGATCAGGTTTTGATGTAGCCCGAATTAAATTGTTGATTGAGCAGCGCTTCATCGACATTCATTCGTGTTGTGATGCAATGTATCGTAGCTTGACTCTGCTGAGATTAAACCGAGCAGCGAAGAAGCTGTGAATTGTGCAGCGCTGATACTCGATTCTCGCCGAATCTGCTACGAAATCACAACATATAGACATAAAACGGGACGTATGGCACGCGATCTGCTATAGGTTCGCCTCCGTGCACGCTGTTTGAATGAGCAGCGAAAGGAGTTACGAATGAAAAGGAAACTGATCTCTTTTAGCCTGTTGGCGGCTCTGGTGTTGAGCGCGCTCACGGCTTGTGGTGAGACTGGCACGACTGGCACGGGAGGAACTGGCACGGAGGCCAGCCCTGGTGGCACAGGAGCCAGCCCGTCGATGATGGCGACCAGCACCACACCCTAACAACAGCGACAGATCAAAAAGCACAGGGTGAGCATCGCGCTCACCCTGTTTTGTGTGGTTGATGTATGAATAGTGCAGCTATGCGTTGATCGTGCGGACCTGTTTGGCAGGCTCGGTGCGGCGTTGAAGTCGCTGAAGCTCGATGGTGGAGATCATGCGCATCGCCACTTCTTGCGGTGCGCCATGCCCGTCTACCGGTGCCAGGAGACTGGCTTTTTGATAGTAGGCCGCCAGTGGTGAAGTTTGCTCTTCGTAGACTGCCAGTCGCTTCAAGATGACCTCGGGCGTATCATCGAGGCGCTGGAAGAGCTCACCGCCACAGCTTGGGCAGCGTGTCAGCGGTTGCTCTGGCCTTACGGTGTGCGGCGCGTTGCACGAGCGGCACTCACGCCGGCTGGACATGCGGCGCACAACCTCGTCGTGCTCCAGAATTGGCTGCACAACCACGGTCAGCGGCCTGTGCAGCTCACGCAGCATCTCGTCGAGCGCGGCAGCCTGCGCTGCGGTGCGCGGGAAGCCATCCAGCAAAAAGCCGTGGTCACGCGGGAGCTGCTCAAGGCGGCTGCGTACCAGCGCAATGATCAGATCATCGCCGACGAGCCGCCCGCTTTCCATCGCGGCTTTGGCCTGCAGGCCCAGCGGCGTCTCAGCGGCAACTTCCGCACGCAAAATATTACCAGTTGAAAGTGTGATCAGCGGATAACGCTTGCCCAGGAGCGTAGCCTGGGTGCTTTTCCCTACTCCTGGGGGGCCGAGGAGAATGATGTTAACAGGCGCCATTGCCAGTCCTTTCTTCTCACGGTCATGCCAATAAGTAACAAAGTAACAAAAGCGGCAGCCGTCCGACTGCCGTTCTGAATTACTATCTATGATAACGCGATTTAGGCGTTTCGTCTAGTCCCGATTTAGATAAATTTTTTATTAAGTTCTGAAACCTCTTCGGTTTTGCGTGGCTGGCTCCGCTGCTATGGCGCTTCAAACTAGCGTAATCCAGTCACCGGCGCGATCTCGTGCTGCTTGGCGAAGGCATCCCAGCTGGCGGTCGCGGTCGCGATCTGGCTGCGCGCCTGCTGCAAGCTCAGCGCCGCGCGGTTGGCCAGCGTGACATCGTAGCTGCTGTAAAACTCTAGCATGTTGTCAAGCGCTTCCTGCTCAAGTGCCAGGCCTTCGAGGTACAGCTGGTGCGTCGCCGCGATCTCCACCGGTGCCGCGACGGTTGCCAGCTTCTCGCGGCTCTGCTGCACGCGGTCGCGGAGATTCTTGGTGGCCGTCGTGCGCTCGACATTGGTGCGTCCGCCATCGGTGGTATTGCGGTAGGACTCGGTCGCTTCTTGCAGCACCTTGCGCTCCTCGCCGATCGCCGTGAAGTAGGCGCGCACGGTCGAGCGATCCGTGGGGGTGGCGGTAACGGGCGGCGCTGAGGGCTGCGCTTTGACCGGCTGCGGGATAGCAGTTGGTGGGATAATATCGCGGGCGGCGGTAAAGGTCGGCAGCGGCTGCGTTTGAATAATCCCACGAATACCGAGCGTCGCGCCGATCAGCACGATCGGAATCAGCAGCAGCGCCCGCAGCGTCCACAGCCAGGTCGATTGCCGTGAGCGCCAGGCCGACCACCAGTCGTCGGCAGGCGTGTTGACCAGCGGGATCGCGATGCGCGGCGCGGGCTTGGCGGGCTGCTGGGCCGTCTGCTGCTCGATCCAGGCCAGACCTTTTTGCGCGCGCTCGTTGCCGGGATTGATACCGAGCACGGCTCGCAGGCAGAACGCCACATCCTGCGGATCGTCGAGCACGCCGCTGAGCCAGAGCCAGGCCTGCTCATGCTGCGGATTGAGCTTGACTGCTTGACGTAACAATGAGGCGGCCAGCGTTTTCTGGCCACCCCGCGCCGCCGCGACTCCACGCGAGTAGAGCTGCTCGGCCTGCTGCGTAAACATTTTGACACTACGCTCAGACATAGGCTTTCAGTGTGGCGCAGGATCGCTCCTGGGCCTAGTGATCGGGAAGATACGAGTTGACCACGCGCTGCAAGACCGATGGATTCTCGACCAGCTCCTTGCGCACGACGTCCCAGTTTTGCGGATCTTCGTTGCCTAGCCGCCAGATCGCGATGCCGGCCAGATCCATCTGCTCGATCAGATTGAGCTTGGCTTGTAGCGAGCGATGATCCGCGAACCACACGGTGCGCAGCTGCCCGTTGCGGCGGTAGGTGAACCAGGATTCTTCGATCGGGCCGCTGCTGTCACGCGCCGCCAGGTTCACATTTGGCTGGTAGACCTCGATCAGCCGCTGAATATCTGTCCAGGTCTGCGCGACCGCGTCCTCGCCCGTGCCCCAGTTGTAGCCGTAGAACGGAATGCCGATCTGGAGCTTTTCGGCTGGCACAACCGAGCGCGCATACTCGGCCACAGCGGCGACCCAGTTGATCGGCGCGATTGGGCCGGGACCACCGCCGCGCCAGTGATAATCGTAGGTCATGATGCGCACACGATCGCAGATCTCGCCCAGCAGCTT
>JAFAYS010000729.1 GCA_019240175.1 Chloroflexota bacterium
CGAGCACCGTGCCCATGAAGTCTTCCGGCACTGTGACCTCGACCTTCATGATCGGCTCCAGGATCTGCGGGCGGCCCTTGCGCACGCCGTCTTTGAGCGCCATCGACGCAGCGATCTTGAACGCCATTTCCGACGAGTCAACCTCGTGGAACGAGCCGTCGTACAGCGTCGCCTTGAGGTCGACCACCGGATAGCCGGCGATCACACCGGTCTCCATGGCCTCGCGGATGCCCTGCTCGATCGCCGGAACGTACTCTTTCGGCACGCTGCCGCCGACCGTGGCGTTCACGAACTCAAAGCCCGTGCCCTGCTCTCGGGGCTCGAAGCGGACCTTGACATGACCGTACTGGCCCTTACCGCCCGACTGGCGCACAAACTTCGAGTCGATGTCGCTGGGCTGCGAGATGCTCTCGCGATAGGCAACCTGCGGGTTGCCGACGTTCGCCTCGACCTTGAACTCACGCATCATGCGGTCAACAATAACCTCAAGATGCAGCTCGCCCATGCCGCCGATGATCGTCTGACCGGTCTCCTGGTCGGTGCGCAGGCGGAAGGTCGGATCTTCTTCGGCCAGCTTGGCCAGCGCCAGGCCCATCTTGTCCTGGTCGTTCTTGGTCTTCGGCTCGACGGCCACGTGGATCACCGGCTCGGGGAACTTGATGTTCTCAAGCACCACCGGGTTCTCGGGGTCGCTGATCGTGTCGCCGGTGAAGGTCTGCTTCGGACCCACCATCGCGGCGATGTCGCCGGCGAATACTTCCTTGATCTCTTCGCGGTGGTTCGCGTGCATCTGCAGCAAACGACCGATGCGCTCGCGCTGGCCCTTGGTCGTGTTGAGGACGTAGGAGCCGGCCTCGATCTTGCCCGAGTAGACGCGGAAGTAGGCCAGCTTGCCCACGAACGGGTCGGCGACAATCTTGAAGACCAGCGCCGCGAAAGGCTCGCCGTCGTCAGGGTTGCGCGTGATGAACTCAACATCTTCGTCGTCGGGTGTCTGGCCAGGCAACACAGCCTGAATTGCCGGAACATCCAACGGCGACGGCAGGTAATCGACAACCGCGTCGAGCATGCGCTGGACGCCCTTGTTCTTGAGCGCCGAGCCGCAGAGCACCGGCACCAGTTTGTTATCGATCGTGGCCCGCCGCAGCGCCTGCTTCAGCTCTTCAGTGCCGATCTCTTCGCCTTCCAGATAGAGCATCGTCAAGGCGTCGTCGGTCTCGGCGATCGCCTCGACCATCTGCGCGCGCATGGCGGCGGCCTTATCGGCCAGCTCCGCCGGAATCTCGACAACTTCCTGGTCTTTGCCCAGGTCGTCTTTATAGATTACGGCGTTATTCTCTAGCAAGTCGATGATGCCGCGGAACTGATCTTCAGCACCAATCGGCACCTGGATCGGCACCGGCCTCGCGCCCAACCGATCGATGATCATCGCAACGGTGCGATCGAAGTTCGCGCCCATGCGGTCCATCTTGTTGACGAAGCAGATGCGCGGCACGCGATACTTATCGGCCTGACGCCACACAGTCTCAGACTGCGGCTCCACACCGGCGACCGCGTCGAAGACCACGACGCCGCCGTCGAGCACGCGGAGTGAGCGCTCGACCTCAGCCGTGAAGTCCACGTGGCCGGGCGTGTCGATAATATTGACGCGGTGGCCCTTCCACTCGGCAGTCGTCGCCGCCGACTGAATGGTGATGCCGCGCTCCCGCTCCTGGGGCATAAAGTCCATGGTCGCGGTGCCTTCATGCACCTCACCGATCTTGTAGGTACGACCGGTGTAGTACAACACGCGCTCGGTCGTCGTGGTTTTACCAGCGTCGATGTGCGCGATAATGCCGATGTTGCGATACAGGTTTAGGGGTGCTTGCCGTGGCATTCAGATACTCCATGCTTGCAAGTTACGTTCTGCAAGACTTTTTGTTATGTTTCAGCTGTGTATTTTACCAAAAAAAGTTATGTTAAGCGCATGTTATCTACCCGCCGGGCTGATATACGCAAAAGGGCTTAACTTGTTATGTGCAAGTCAAGCCCCGTCGCCCAATCGGGAATTGGCTTAGCGCGCGTAGTGCGAGAACGCGCGGTTGGCCTCAGCCATACGGTGCGTTTCTTCGCGGCGCCGGACCGATGCACCAGTGTTGTTGAAGGCATCGAGCAGCTCAGCCGTCAGACGCTCAACCATCGGGCGACCCTGGCGCGAGCGAGCGGACTGGATGATCCAGCGCATCGCCAGCGCAAAGCGGCGGTCGCCCTTGATCTCGACCGGCACCTGGTAGGTCGCGCCGCCGACACGCTTGGGCTTGACTTCGACGGTCGGAGCAACGTTGCGCAGCGCCGTCTCGAAGACCTCGATCGGCTGGCGACCAAGGCGCTCAGCGGCGCTGTCCAGCGAGCCATACACGATCTTCTCGGCGATCGCCTTCTTGCCGCTCAGCATCACTTTGTTGATGAAAAGCTGAACCTGCGGGCTGTTGTAGCGTACATCGGGCGCTGTATGGCGCTTCTGATATTTACCTCGTCGTGGCATATCTACTCCGTAAGCAATCAATATTCAAGCATCAGCCACTCAGCCCGCATTCACGCCTTTCATCGGCGACCGTGACCAGGAGCGGTGATGGCTAATGCGATCTTATCGCCTCTTACCCGTGACCGGGGCGTTCTTCTTGGTGCCGTACTTCGAGCGGCCCTGCTTGCGATTGTTCACGCCCTGAGCGTCCAGGGTACCGCGAACAATGTGGTAGCGCACGCCGGGAAGGTCTTTCACACGACCGCCGCGGATCAGCACCACCGAGTGCTCCTGCAGGTTGTGGCTCTCGCCCGGAATGTAGGCGGTCACCTCGATGCCGTTCGACAAGCGAACACGGGCCACCTTGCGCAGCGCCGAGTTCGGCTTCTTCGGAGTCATGGTACGAACCTGCGTGCACACGCCTCGCTTCTGCGGCGCACCCTTGCCACGGGTCAGCTTGCCCTGCAACGAGTTATAGTTGAAGCGCAGCGCGGGAGCCTTGGTCTTCTTGGTAACGGGCTTACGGGGCTTGCGCACAAGCTGGTTAATTGTCGGCATGTTTCCTCCTGAGCACAGCCCGCAGCCGTAAGCGGGCGGCCAAAAACCAAAAAAAAGTGTTTGACAACAAAAAACTGCACAGACCTCATCTTCTCTCGCAGCGAATCTGCGGGTCAAGGAAGGTCTGGCGATGTGTAGCACAGCTACAAAAATAGCTACAATGCTTGAGTCTTCAGCGGTTTGTTAGTATATCAGCGTGTGTAGTGCTTGTCAAATAAAACTCAGCGCCGGATCAGGATTCAAAGGCCGCACAAGGCCAGACATCACTCGCGCCTGCCTGACCTTGTGGGCTTGCCTGCCGCTACTGCGCGATCTTAGCGCCGGCCTTCCAGCTCCTCGAAGACCGTTTTCGCGTCGGGCACAGTTTCCCAATCCTTGAGGAAGCTCGCCAGACCTTTGTCGGTCAGCGGATGCTGGATCATTTGCTCAAGCACCTTGGGCGGCATTGTGCCGATGTCCGCGCCGGCCAACGCCGCCTCGACCACGTGCAGCGGGCTGCGGATCGACGCCGCCAGCACTTCGGTTTTGAAATCGTAGTTGCGATAGATCTTGACGATATCGCGGACGAGCTGCATGCCCTCCTGGCCAATATCGTCATAGCGACCCAGGAACGGGCTGACAAAGGTTGCACCAGCCTTGGCCGCCAGCAGCGCCTGCGCTGGTGAAAAGACCAGCGTCACGTTGGTTTTGATACCTTCCTCGGTCAGCTGCTTGACCGCCTTGAGGCCTTCTGCCAGCAGCGGCACCTTGACGATGATATTCGGTGCCCACTTGGCCAGAATGCGGCCTTCTTTGACGATCTGATCGGCCTCAAGACCAACCGTCTCGGCGCTGACCGGCCCTGGGCAGATCTCGGCGATCTCCAGCACTGTTTCTTTGAAGCCGCGCCCGGCCTTGGCCGCCAGCGTGGGATTGGTCGTCACGCCGTCCACCACACCCAGCGCAACGCCCTGGCGAATCGCCTCGACATCGGCTGTATCAAGAAAAATCTTCATAAAACTGCCCTCCTAGCAGCTTGATCTATAAGCCAGATCGCAGGATCGTGCGGTACTGCGCCATGCGCTGCCGCCGAAGCTGACGCTTATGGCCTAACAACCACTTTCCACTTTCAATGCTAAGCTGAATGATGTAGGTCGTCAATAGAAACACCCGCAGAGGCCATGCCACCGATCGGCCCCAGCACAGCGCGGCATAGCGCAGCTTGGAGCGATTGAAGTTGATATGTCGCCGCGCCAGGTTCTGCTCGCTGCTCTTGCCCTCATGGTGCAGGATCGTCGCGCTGGGCAGATACACAATGCTGCCGGACTGCGCCGCTCCCAGCCGCGACTGCCACTCAAGCTCCTCGGAGTACATGAAGAATGCCTCGTCCAGCAGCCCGGCCCGCGCGATCGCCGAGGAGCGCACCAGCAGCGCCGCGCCGACCAGCCAATCCACAGACTGGGGTGTCGCCACCAGCTGATCGTCGTAGCAGTAGCGCCTGGCCCACGGGTTGCGCGGCCACCAAAGCTCAAGCAGCGTGCTTTCCCAAAAGAGCGTACCGATCGTCGGGAAGCGCCGCCGCGACGATTGGAGCGAGCCGTCGCCATAGCGCAGTTGCGGCCCAACCACGGCGATCTCGGGATGCTCATCCAGGTAGCTCAGCAGCTCAGCCAGCGCATCGCCGACGATCTCGGTGTCGGGATTGAGCAGCAGCACGGCGCGCGGCGCATCAGGTGAGCGCAGATCCGGACCGAGCACCTGGCGCAGACCCAAATTATTGCCGCTGGCAAAGCCAAGATTCGCACTTGAAGCGATCAGCTCAACTTGGGGAAACTCGGCCTCAACCATCGCCGCCGAGCCGTCGCCCGACGCGTTGTCCACTACGATCGTACAACAGCGCAGCGAGCTTGCGGCCAGCGAATCCTCGATCGAGCGCAAACAGCGGCGCAGCAGATCGCGCACGTTGTACGAGACGATAATAATTGCCAGGTCAGCGCTGCTCAACGCGATCGCTCCAAGGCTTTGAGATGCACATACTTGATCAGCTCATAGTAGCCCATCGTCAGCGCCAGCGCCAGGCCCAGGGTGCCGTCGCGGTAACCATGCCAGGTCACAAAGCGACGATTGACCTCGCGCAGCGGCTGAAGCAGGAGATTGCGCCACTTGGCCCGCACACCGGACAGCGCCAGTGTTTGGGCCTCGGCCAGAGCGTAGCGCCGCTGTTTGGTATGCAGCTCGGGCCAGCTTTCGATGTTGATATGCAGCAGATGGCCGGGCAGCTCACCGGTCGAGCCGTCGATCTGTACCAGCTCATGCACCAGCCGCGACTCGTCGTAGTGGGCGCTGTCGCGACGGAGCAGCCGCAGCTGACCATCGGGATACCAGCCGCCGCCATGCAGCAGCTGCCCGAAGTAAAGATTGTGGCGCGGCAGCCAGTAGCCGACGTGCTCATGTTCGCGCCGACTGCAAAACTGACGCAGCGCGGCAGCCAGCTCAGGCGTGATGCGCTCGTCGGCGTCGAGAAAAAGCACCCACTCGCCGCGACTGAGCGCCAGAGCCGCGTTACGCTGGCGCGGAAACGACACGAATTCATGCTCGACCACGCGCGCGCCGTGCTCACGGGCGATTTCAGCCGTGCGGTCGGTGGTACGCGGATCAAGCACGACCAGCAGCTCATCGGCGAGCGGCGCGGCGCTGCCGAGTGCGCCGCCAATGTATCGCTCCTCATCGCGAGCGATTAGCACAATCGAAAGAAACATGCGCTCAACACAGTGCAAGGGCGTTCGATCGAACGCCCTTGCACAACTCAGAAGCTTTAAACCTTACTCGCCGTCGCCACCGTCGATCTCGCCGCCCATCATGGCGGTCAGATCGGCCACGCGGCAGCTGTAGCCCCACTCGTTATCGTACCAGGCGACGACCTTGAAGAAGTTGTCGCCCATGGCCATCGTCAGCGGCGCATCAACGATCGAGCTCAGCTCGGTGCCGATGAAATCGCTCGACACCAGCTCCTCGTCGGAAACGCCGAGAATGCCGGCCATGTCGCCGTCGGCAGCCTCACGGAACGCCGCGTTAACTTCCTCAACCGTCGTGCCGCGCTCAAGCTCGACCACGAAGTCCACGATCGAGACGGTGGGCGTGGGCACGCGCAGCGAGAAGCCGTCGAACTTGCCCTTCAGCTCCGGGATCACCAGCGCAACCGCCTTGGCGGCACCGGTGGTGGTTGGGATGATGTTCTGAGCGGCGGCGCGGGCGCGA
>JAFAYS010000765.1 GCA_019240175.1 Chloroflexota bacterium
AGGCTCTCCATTGCATCCGGCAAAGCTCGATATTCTCGAAGGCGATAAGGTTCTGTGGCAAGAAAGCGGCACGCACTACCAAGCCTTTATCGACGAGATTGTGATCAATCATGTTGTGCTGCGTGCTGCATTTCGCGATGCCGAGCAGATCGAGCCCGAGTGGTGATCGCGACGATAGGTTGAGCGCTGGGTAGATATGCATGTTGGTTCGCTGGCACGATCATTCGTTTGTGCCAGCGTTTGCTTTTCTAGGGCCGGCAAGCTCCATCGGGATCGCCTTGCGTGTGCGACAAGCTGTGGTACAACACTAGTGTAGGCTTCGCGCCGAAGAGGAGCAGCCATGAAGCAGTGGTTGAATGGGCTGGTCGCGCTGTGTGTCGCGCTGCTGCTCGGCGGCACGGTCTTGATCGCCGCGCAGAATCCGCCGCCACCCGAAGTGCGCCGTCCCGATCCTGCGCCAACCCTAACCCCTCAGCCGACAGCCACGGCGCTCCGTCCCACGCCGCAGGTTATCGCCGACTTTCCCGAGAGTCGCCAGGGCATGCTGATGGCGACGCAGCCCGACGGCACGCTGCGCATCTTTGCGCCCAATAGCGATCGCTCCTGGGTGTTGAAGCAGCCTCAGCAGGTTGCTTATGCCACCTGGGCACCGGATGGCCGCCATATTGCCGTGGCGACCAGTGACCGCACTGCGTTGGTGACGCATCCCGAGCGCCAGGACTCGCTCGCGCTGCTCACGGAAGAGCGGCGGCTGGCCACATCCACGCTGAGCTGGAAAGATCCGGTCACGATCGCGCTGGCCTACGAGGACGAGCGAGCACCCGCGACGGTGGCGCTGTGGAGCTATCGCGACGGCGCGCTGAGGTCGATCGGCAGTGGCCGCGATCCTGCCGCCGTCTACAACGGCCCGGTCGCCTGGGTCGCGCTCGATCGTCGCTCGATCGTGCTCAAGTACGACGACACTGCCCCCGAAGTTTTGATCAGCCCGCAGCAGCTCGATGCCATGTTCCCGTCGCGGCAGCCCGACACCACCGTGGAAGTCGCACAGCTGATGAGCGCGCCGCTGGTCTGGTCGACGAACGCTACGCAGCTGGCCTTTGTGGCCGTCACGCGCAATCCAAACACAGTGCTCAGCTGGGCGATCGTGGTTGTGAGCCCGGACGGCAGGCTACCCCAGCACTGGGTCTTGCCTTCCGACAGCGCGGTGTATCAGCTGGGCTGGTATATAGACCGGCTGCTGTTCAGCGACGATCACGGCATCAACGCGATCGACCCTGGCGCTGACGCGCCCAAGCTGATGCTGCCGCAAGCTCCGCCTGCGCGCTACTTCGCGATCAATCCGTTGGCGAATGGCATGTTCCTGTCGCTGCCGAATGGGCTGGCCCGCGTGCCGACGACCAGTCTGGAATTGCCGCAAACGCCGTTGCGCTCCTTTGGCCCGGCAGCGCAAGACTACCAGCCGCTGGAGCGCTGCTGCGTCACCCTGCCACGCAGCGGGCCGGGCCAGTAGCTTATGCTTTGGGATCGCCCTCGACGATCACGGTTGGCGGCGTGTCGTCGGACTGATCGCCGCTTTGGAGCGCCGCCTCGATCGCGCCCTGCTCCACGGCGTCCTGTGTCTGCTCAGGCGTTCTATCGGCGATGACCACTGTCGGTGCAGCAGCAGTTTCTTCCTCTTCGCCCAGCAAGCGCTCGATTGGCCCGGCAGGCTTGGCGTCGGCAGCGGTCTCGGCCTCGATCATGCCAATTGTCTCGGGCGCGATCCAGCCGCTCGCCGCCGCATCCTGCGCGACAGCCAGCGTGTCGTCGGCCAGGATCAGCGTGCTGCCATCGGCGACAACCTCTTCGGCCAGCTTGCGGATCGCGTCGCCACGAGCGGGATCGCGGCTGACGTTGCGAATATAGATCGCGTGAATTCGTCCGGGGTAGAGCTGCACAATCTCGCGGTAGATCTCGGGATCTTCCTGGCCGCTGTCGCCGATCAAGATGAACGGCAGCGCAGGATAACGATCGAGCACCGCGCGGATCGCGGCGAGCTTGTGGCCGCGATGCTGTGTTGGCAGCAGTTCATCTTTGGAGATGCCCCAGTCGCGCAGAAAGATCGGGCCGCGCGGAATGCCGTTGAGCGCGAAGAACTCGACCAGCAGATCATGCAGATTCCACGGGCTGCTCGACACGTAGAAGAGCGGATTCGGGCCAGCGTCGGCGGTGTTTGGTCCCTGGCTCAGCGCGCGATACAGCGCCGCCACGCCTTTGAAGGGCAGCCGCGTGCGCGCATTGCTTAGAAACACGCTGCGCGCCATCCGCAGCAGATTGGTCGCGTCGGTCTGCAGCACGGTATCGTCGATGTCGCTGATCACGCCAAACTGCGCACTGGCTGGCGGCACAAACACATAGCCTGTCGCTTTGACCGGCTCGTTGGGCGGGTGCTGGGGTTCGCGCAGCTCAAGCGCGATCTCATGCCGCAGCTGATCGCTCGGCAGCGGCTGTGTGGGCCGCAGCACGACCTCGAAAAAGCCTTCCTCGTCGGCGATCACTTCTTGCTCGACGTCGCCGATGCGCGCCAGGACTTTCGCGCCGGGCACCTCGTCGCTCTCGAAGCGGCGATACATGTTGAGC
>JAFAYS010000768.1 GCA_019240175.1 Chloroflexota bacterium
AAGCGATTCAGCGCATCCTCAGCGCGCAGCGCGGCATCAGGATCGACAGCCGAGCCAAGCGTTTGCAGCAGCAGCCAGCGCGGGATCGACTCGCCAGGCGCAAAGCATGCCGCGCGAACAAGCAGCGTGCGCGCTAAAGCATCAGTGGGATCGGCGAGATCCAGACGCTCATAGCTCTGCTCAAACGTGCGCGCGACATGCTGAACATGCCTGGTTGGCGAAAGCCCAGCGGCGCGTAGCGAATGATCGTCGAGGAGCGTCGAGGAGCGCAGGCGCTGCAGATACTGCGCGGGCGTGAGTGCATGGCGATATTTGGCCAGGAAACTGCCGGCGAGATACAGCGCCAGCGGCAGATCGCCCAGCGTCTCGGCGATCGCATCAAGATCTGTGCTGTCGTCCGGCAAGTCGGCGCGAAACGTGCGCAGCAAACCAATGCTCGATTGACGCGACAGCACATCCAGCGGCACAGCCTGCACGCCCAGCGCCGGGTCCCAGTGCTGGCGACGACTCGTGATCAACACGCGGCAGCCACCATGCTGCGGCTGCCACTGATCGAGCAGCGCCGCATCCTCACAGTTATCAAAGATCAGCAGCCGAGGAGTCGGGCGCTTCCAGGCACGCTGTACCTGGCGAACCTGCTCATCCAGCGGCAACGCGCCAAACTCCGGGCTGAGCTGCATGCCGCCCACACCACCGCAGGCTGCGACTTCCGCGCGGATTGCGGTTGGATCGGCAAAGCTCAGCCAGAACACACCGCCGGTGAAGAACTGCCCATAGCGATGCACAAACTCACAGGCGAGCTGCGTCTTGCCGATACCGCCGAGTCCTGTCACCGCCGCGATCTCTTGCTGCGCAGTCGCCGCTGTGCCGCTACCATTGAGCATAGCTGCCAGCTGTCGGAGGTCGTGCTCCCGACCAATGAAGAGCGGATTGCGACGGAGCGGCATGTACGAGCCTGGCGGCAGCGGCGCGAGATCAGGAAGCGTATCTACCGGCAGGCGCACCACCGACGGCGCAACTAAAGCCGCCTCAAGCGGCAGCATCTCAATCCCAGAAACCGGAGTCGTCAAGCAGGTCACGCTGCGCTCACCGCTCGCCACCTGTAGAAAGATCGCTCGATCCGACGGATCGAGATCCAGGCAGCGCACAAGGCGCTCTGCGATTGTGCGCGATGGACGAATGGCATCGGCTTCGAGTTTGCGGATGGTGACCTCGGCGCAGCCAACCCGGCGTGCTAGGGCAGCTTGCGTGAGATCCAGCGCTTTGCGGCGGCGGCGGACCCACGGACCCAGCGAAAAAATATGCTCTGCACTGTCTGCCATGGACGTTCCTCTAACATATAGGACTCAGCATAGGTTGATCAGGTTGGGGGTATCGAGCCCAGCGGGCGCTCGACCTAGCGATAGGCGTACCTCGACAAAGGCCTGCTGTGTTGTCTCGGTGAACGCTCCATTCATTGCCTGAAGGTGGCTATTCAGGCGCGACTATGAGCAATCGAACTTCAAGATTAAATGCTACTATGCTGAAGCGCACCAGAATTATATCGCTTTTTTATCGAAAATCGATACCACGACACGCATCAAACATGATGTACTAGTCCTCACACCAGCTTTTCCAAAGTTTGTACGCTACACCTATCATAGTGCTACATCACCTTCGCTAGACACCTAGCGCTGATCTGCCTGCTCAGGACATCAGAGCACGCGCGCCTTCACACTGAGGTCGCGCCGTCTTCTCTATGGTTGAGGAGCGATTCGTGCCGTCGTGTCGCGACGTTAGCTGGTAGCGCTGTGCCTGGCACCCCAACCTAGGCGTACCGCAGAAAAGACTTGTGTAAGTCGTCCCAGTTTTTGCCAAGGAGTCCCCGCAATGTCCGCCAATGGAGAGCAAAAACATCTGGTCGAGGCCGCAAATGACGATCAACTGCCGCACGCACAGCAGCCCAAGTCCCACACACAGAGCCGCCGCAATTTTCTGGTCCGGTCCAGCATGTTGTTAGCAGCAGTTGGGGCCGGCGCGACTTTGGAGCCAGCCAAAGCCCAAACGCCGCCGGCAGATCAAGCGACGACGAGACAGCCCTCGGCCAGTGAGAATAAGCAGTACCACGCCGATAGCTTTGGACGAATGTTTCCGCAACTCCCGCCGTTCGCCGAAGACACGCCGCAGGTCCGCGCGGCATTATTCGCGCTG
>JAFAYS010000802.1 GCA_019240175.1 Chloroflexota bacterium
CCGGCGCTGACCTCTCCGGCGCTGACCTCTCCGGGGCCAAGCTCTGGGGGGCTAACCTCTCTGGGACTAACCTCTCTGGGGCTAACCTCGAAGAGGCCAACCTCTGGTGGGCCGACCTCTCCGGGGCCAAGCTCCACAAGGCCAAGCTCTACGGGGCCGACCTCTGGGACGCCGATCTCTCCGGGGCCAAGCTCCACGGGGCCGACCTCTCCGGCGCTGACCTCGAAGAGGCCGACCTCACCAGGGCCGACCTCACCAGGGCCGACCTCATCAGGGCCGACCTCTGCGAGGCCGATCTCTCCGGGGCTGACCTCACGGGCGCACTCGTAACCCCCGAAGAACTCGCCAATGCCGCATCTCTCACCAGCACAACCATGCCCGACGGCTCGATCCACAACGAACGCCCAGCACGCCCACCGAACGGAGGAGCGGGACGGCTGGGACTGTTGTGAGCTTACCCCACAACACACGCGGAGGCGGCATGCGAGGCACGGGCACAGCGGCTTGTTTGGGAATTAAATTGATGTGTAGGCTGCGCTAATCTTTCAAACCAGCGCAGCCCAGCGGCTCATGCTCGTGCTTCTTTTCCACATGAATCACTGCCATCTACCATTGACCAGATAGTGTCAAAGTCCGTTAGCAGTGACATAGAGTCTATGTGTAATTTGGAAGAGCATAAAGATTATCGGCACTATATATGTCGTCTCACGATCTCTGTGCGGGCGCTCCTGATACAGGAAGCGCCGCGTCCGGCTTGATCCCGCGTGAAGCCTGTACTGCGCGGCGCGACAATCGCAGCGTGTTGGCGAAGAACAGCAAGATGGCGATCGCATTGAGCAGCCCACCGACCTTGCGCAGCGTAGCCAGGCCCAGCAGATCGCCGCTCAGCCGCGCCACAAGTGAGGCGTGCAGCAGCACCAGCGGCCCGTAGCACGAGGCATGGTAGGCCAGCGGCAGACGCAGCACAGCTGGAAAGATAATCGGTGCGTGGCCGAAGATCATGCTGATCACAAAGCCGACAAAGACCGCATGCAGCAGCGCATCGTAGGCGGGGCCGGCCATCACGCCGCCGAACACGAGCGCGAGCACGCCACCAAACGCCAGCCAAGCGTAGCCGCTCAGCAGCGCCACGGCAATAAACCGCGTCAAGCCACTCCGCCGAACCGTGCGACGGGCGATATCGTAGCGGACCAGCCACAGCGCCAGCGCGATCAAACCCACACCGCCCAGCCGCACACCACGATCGAGCGCGATCAGCGACCAGAGCATGCCGCCGCCGAAAAGGCCGAGCGCCACAGCAAAGAGCGCATCCTGTCCGGGCCGGCGGCGCAGCACGCGGCTCAGCTCCAGCCGCTCGCCAACAATCGTGATCACCAGAAAGCCGAGCCACCACCACACGATCAGCGGAATGGCCCAGCCCGCCAGCCACAGCGCATTGCCGACGAACCAGGCCAGCGCGCCGAGGCCCATCGTGACAGTAAACAGCGCGAACTGCTGACGGATGATTGCCGCGAAAACCAGCACCAGCATCAGGCTGCCGCCGGTGATCAGCAGCGGGCCGAGCCATGCCGCTGCGCCCAGCACTAGCGCCAGCGCGCCTGTGCCAGTCAACACAGGGCCGGCATACGCCCAGCGCTTGCCGAGCGCCACCGCGCGCTCCAATCCAATCAGCGTGCCTAAAAATCCGCCGACGATCAGTGGGCCGTGGGCGAGCGGCAGCGGCGCATGCAGCAGCGGCCAGCACCAGCCGATCCGCAGCAGTCCGCCCCACAGCGCGCCCAGCAACGCCAGCAGCGCCAGCGCCAACAGCGGAATACGCCAGCGATTCGTATCGTGCATTGCAACACCTTGCTTTCGATGAACAACAGACTGCGGACTCTGGATTACACCAGAGTCCGCAGCCAGGCTATGCCTGCGCATTAGTTCTTGGGATCGCCGTCGCCAGCCTGGAACAGACCGAGCGCGCCGCGTCCCACGAAGTTGAAAGCGTGCGTGACGATCGGATACTTGCCGTCTTCCGCCATCGTGAACTCGACAATCGCGCCCTGAGCCGGTGCCAGATCGACCGCCTGCGCGCCGTACTTGCCGGGATTATCGCGCGTCAGCTGCATACCTTCCTTGATCACCGTATCGAAGATCGTGCCGACGATATGGAACGAGCTGTCGACGTTCGGCCCGGCGTTGAGAACAAATGCCCGCACGCGCTCGCCGGTTTTGATCTGGATTGGCTGATCCTTGTACTGGTTGGCCACGCCGTTGAAGACCACCAGATCCGGCGCAGGAGCAGCGGCGGCAGCTTTCTCCAGGCTCGTCAGATCGCCCTGTGGCCCGAGATACCACTCGCTCTGCACAAAGACGAACTCTTGATCGACCTGCGGCAGCCCTTCCGCCGGCTCGACAATCACCATGCCGTACATACCGTTTGCGATGTGATGCAGCGCCGGCGACGTGCCGCAGTGATACATCCACACCCCGGCGTATTCAGCCTTCCACTCGTACACCTTGTCCTCGCCGGGATTGATCGACGTCATCTCGTCGTTCCAGGCGACCAGGCTGCTGTGGAAATCAACCGAGTGCGGCACCTGATTGGTCGCCGGATTTTTCAGGTGAATGCGCACGGTATCGCCGACCTTGACGCGGATCACCGGGCCGGGCACCGTGGGGCCGAAAGTCCAGACCTTCTGCACAAAGCCGTCGGCGACAGTCATGGTTTTTTCTTCAACCACCAGCTCGATCTCATGCACCGTGCCGTCCAGCCGCTTCGGCGCGGTCGCATCGTAGGGCTGGTAAGCGGGCGCGTTGGGATCGGCGACAACATCGCTTGTGGGTAATGGGCCACCATGATCGTCGTGGCTCTGCGCTGCTTCGTGTCCATGCGTGGCCGCCGCCTGCGCCGCGTTGCTCGTGGCTACTGTGATCATGCCTTTCATGCCGGCCTGCGCGTGCCCCGGAATGGAGCAGATGAAGCTCAGGCCCGCCGCCGGAATATCGACATCCACGCTCTTGGTCTCGCCCGCGTTGGCGACGGCCTTGCTGCCGTCAGGAAACGTGATGTCGTGCGGGATCACGCCGTCGTTGATCAGCTTGATGGTGTAGCGGCCCGACTGATCGACGGTGAGCGTGGCCGGCTTGAAGCCCATGTCGACGCTGTGAATTTCCAACGTTCCCAACACCGCCGCTTGTCCCGCCGGCACGCCCTGCTGCGCCGCTGTTCCAGTGCCGGCGTCGGCGATCGGCGCTGTGCGGGTGGTGGTGCCACAGGCGGCAATGCTCAAGAGAATAGTCGCGATCGTAAACAGAACAAACCATTTTGGACGACGAAACGCGTTCATAGGAGCCTCATCTATTCGCTGCTGTCGCGCAGCATTGTTGACGTCTCTCTGGTGATCTCGGGAGCAGCCAGGCCGCTCGTAGCGGGCGTAGACGACGCAAACCTGATCGCAAACGGACGACCAATCGCACCCGTCGGGCAAAAGCGCTCGCACACCTCGCAGAAGCTACACGCATCTGGCCGAACAATCACCGCCACGCCGTTGCGAACCGCGACCGCCGCCGTTGGGCAGCGCTGCTCACACAGGCCGCAGCCGGTGCAGCGCCGCCGGTCGATGCGCGGAATCAAAGGCTGGTTGGCAGCTGTGCTCATGCCGGTTTCCTTCCATCACTATCTGGATTGAGCATACAACACGGCGTCGCTAGGCCCTGTGACATTTGTCACATCGCCGGTCCAGGTGGTGAAACCTTCACGTTTTATGGCTTGAGCGTGCGTGAGGATGTCAACATGCCAGAAACTATGTGTACGCAGCCGCTTCTGGCAAAAATAGAAACCCGCCTGGTTCATTTCCAGACGGGATAAAAGTTACGTCAAGTGGATAGGGTGAGGCGGAGTTTCGGGGTGAGATAAGCAGCAGCGTCTAGAATGCGCGCTCGATAAACGCTACGGCACGGGTAGCGTTTCAAGCCGGCTCTGCCGCAGGACGGCGCTCCACAGCGTGTACAGCGTGGTCATTCCATACAGCAGCGCGGCCAGCGCGTAGATTTCGCGTATGCCGATGTGGTCGGCCAACTGTGAAAACAACAGCCCACCGATCAAAAAGGCCATGCGCGCAAACATCTCGCGGAGCGCGTAGATGCGGCCAAGCATGTCGGATGACACCTGCGTCTGCAACAAAGAGTCCTGCGCGACATCACGCAGGGCAAAGGGTGGACCAAACGCCATCGAGACGATGACCGCCACGATCACTGAGGTTGAAGCGGCGTAGGCGAACGTCAGCGCGCTCATCAGCACACCGTTAGCGATAATGATCCAGCCCGGACGCTTGCCCAGCAGACGCGCGAACGAGAGCGCCACCAGCGCACCGATCAGCTGCCCGGCGAAGAACGCCCCACTTTGGTAGCCCCACGCATCGACACCAGCGCCCAGCGCCTGCACGGTAAAAGACAGCATCAGCGCCGACGTCCACACACCGTGCGGCCAGGACTCAAGAAACTCGACGGTGATCAGGGTGCGCGCCAGGCGATGCGCGCGGAGATAGGTAAAGCCCTCCACCACCGTGCGCCAGAAATGCACACGCGCGACCGACGCAGCCGGGCTGGTGATCGCACCGATCAAGCTGGCGCTGCCGGCGGCGACCAGAAAAAAGCCCAGGTTGATCGAGGCGAGCAGGCTCGGGCCGGTGCCGGCGGCGATGATCCCACCTGCGGTATAGCCAATCGTAAACACCACTTGAGTCGTCGTGAAAAGCACGCTATTGGCCCACAGCAATCGTTCGGCGGGTACCACGACGGGAAGTGTGGCCAGCAGGGCCGGCTTGTGCATAACCTCCACCATCGTCAAGCCGAAGACCAGCAGGTAGCCGACCCAGCTGCCACTGATGCCGTTGGCTGCGGCGACTATGAACACGCCCAGCAGGCCGGCGCGCAGCAGATTCGCGACCACAAGCACAGGCCGGCGTGGCCAGCGATCCACGATACTGCCCGCGAATGGGCCAAACACCAGCGGCGGAATATTGCGCGCGACCAGCACACCCATCGCCTGAAGCGCCGAGCCGGTTGAGCCAAAGATCAGCACGACAATGCTGATCGATGTCAGCTCGTTGGCCAACGTGGCGACAAGATGGGTCATCCAAAGAAAAAACAACGCGCGGTGTTTGATCATCTGCATCGATCGCTGAAGCTCCTGTGCGACGGCTCGT
>JAFAYS010000972.1 GCA_019240175.1 Chloroflexota bacterium
ACGTAGTAATCGTAGAAGCCGTACGTTTCAAAGACCTCGCGGATCAACTGCAGCGCCAGGCTAAACTCGCTTTCGATCTGCTCCGGCGTGCAGAAGATGTGGCAATCGTCCTGCGTCAGCGAGCGCACGCGCGTCATGCCGTTGAGCTCGCCGGCCTTCTCGAAGCGATACAGCGTGCAGAACTCCGCGAAGCGCAGCGGAAACTCGCGATACGAGTGCACGCCCATCTCGTTGTAGAGCGTCATATGCGACGGGCAGTTCATCGGCTTGAGGCGGTAAACCTGGCCATGCTCGGCGTCCTCAACCATCGGCGGATACATCGAGTCGCGATAGTTTTCGAGATGTCCCGACTTAGCGTAGAGCGACTCTTTGACCAGGTTGCCCGTCCACACGTGCTCGTAGCCGTAGCGAATCTCCGACTCGCGCACGTACTGCTCCATCAGGTGACGCATCATCGCGCCCTTGGGCGTCAGCAGCGGAATGCCGGGGCCGACCTCATCCGAGAAGTGGAACAATCCCAGCTCGCGGCCCAGCTTGCGATGATCGCGCTTCTTGGCTTCTTCCAGCCGGTTCAGATACGCCTCAAGCTCTTTCTTGTTTGGCCAGACCGTGCCGTAGATGCGCTGAAGCTGAGGCCGGTTCTCGTCGCCGCGCCAGTACGCGCCCGAAACGCGCAGCAGCTTGAAGGCGTCGGGCTTGATCTCCGACGTGCTGTCGACGTGCGGGCCGCGACACAGATCTTCGAACGTATCGTGCTTGAACGTCGTGATCACGACCTGATTGCCCTCGCGCTCAGCGCCCGCCGTGCCGATCTGTTTCTCACCGTACTCGTCCGCGCCTTTCTGCAAGCCCTCGATCAGCTCTAGCTTGTAGGGCTGCTCCTTGAACAGCTCGCGCGCCTCATCCGCCGAAACTTCGCGCCCGGCAAACGTGTGCTTGCCCTGCACAATCCGGCGCATACGCTTCTCGATGTCGGCCAGATCGTCGGGCGAGAGCGTGCGCGGCAGATCGAAATCGTAGTAGAAGCCGTTCTCCACCGGCGGGCCGATCGCGATCTTGCCCTCGGGGAAGATTTCCAAAACGGCCTGGGCCATCACGTGCGCCGTAGAGTGACGCAGCCGATACAGAGGATCGTTGTCAGGCGTTACAACTGGCATGGTTTTTTCCTTTCAAACTTTATTTGTTATTCGACTGTGATAATCGCCACGTCTTGCTCGATCGTGATGTCGCGTACGCTGCGGCCCTGCGCGGCAAGCTCGGAGTTGATCCGCGACTGGAAAGCGCTGAACAGGTCGTCCATCGAAAGGATTAGCCCCAGCGGCGGGTCCAGCCGCTGCTCGGCGGCGACGATCTGGCCGTCGCGAACTTCGGGCCGCGCGTGGGCCGTGCTGCTGATGCCGCTGACCGTGATCACGGCCTGGACCTCGTTCGGTACGAAGCGCACCTCAAGCCCATCGATGCCGCTGAGCCGCTCGCGGTAGGCCGCCAGATAGCTGTTGGCCTGCTCCTCGGTGATGCGGATCTCGCCCGGCGGCACCGAGATACCGATCGGCACCTGCTCAAGGCTTTCGCGCAGTGCCTCGCCGGGATTCGCATCGGCGGGGATCTGCGGATTGACCGACTCGGCGACCTGGCGGGTGACAAAGTTGCTGAGGTTGGGCCGCACGTAGTAGCGCACGACGAGAAAGCCCAGCACCAGCACCCAGACCAGCACCGTCAGGCTGATCAAGCAGCTCCGCCCGCGACTCCGGGGTCGTTCCCGGTAGCGCTCGTACCGATAGCTCATGGTATGATCTCCTCCCAATCGATAGCCCACGTCAGCGGCATGGGGCCGTCCAACCCTGTGAGTGTATGCGTAACCAGGGCGTTTAGCGCGGCAAAACGCTGGCTCGCGCTGCCCGTGCCGGCGCTGATCGCCAGCCTGGCGGCGGTTGCGTCCCAGCTGGCTAGATCCAGCAGCATGCGCTTGGGCTTGATCTGCCAACGACTCTGAATGCGGTAAAAGGTGTTGATGACCTCAGGCAGCATCCGCCCAATCAGGTAGATCGCGCGGTCCGGGTCGCTCTCAAGCACGTCCTGGATATCGCGCAAGCCGTCGGCGGCGTTGTAGCGCGCCAGGCTGCGCCCAATCTCGGAGAGCGGCGGCGGTCCTGCCGACCACTGTTCCTGCGCCTCGGCCTGTAGCTCGGCCATGATGCCCTGAGGATCGTAGAGAATCGTGCCGGTGGCCCACATATGCTGCTCGGCTCCGCGTCCGCTGGCTCGATCGTCGGCAAAGTAGCGGCGAATCTGAAACGGCGGATTGAGAAACATCTCAACTTCCACGCCGTCGACCACGATGTTGCGACGCTGGCGGCGCGGCTGGTTGATCACGACCGGCAGGTCAATATCGCTTGTCAGATCGCCCTCGCCACGCAGTCGTGAGCCGGTCGCTAGCACGCCCAGCAGCTCGTCGCCGAATTCGTCCTGAAGCAGGACCAGCACCTGTTGCAGAATCGCTGTGTCTTGCATAGCAACCTCACATACGATTAAAACAAAAAAACCTCGTCCTCACAGGGACGAAGTTTAGCTCCGTGGTTCCACCCAGTTTAGACCCGCATCGTCACGGCCTGGCGCGCAACGCGATGGTCTCACTCGACGACCCGCTAACGGAGGTCAGGCGCATCCGCTTAGTTTCTTGCGATTTCGCGGACGGGCTCGGAGATGGTGTTCGCTCTGGCGTGCCATAAGCCGCTTGCAGTCGGTGGCGGCTTATCCCTGGATGGCGCGGATCACAGCTACTCTTCTCGTCAACGCCGATAGTGGCCGGATTCTAACACGCTCCCGCGATTGCGGCAAGCTAGACTTTGGCCCAATACCGCCGCGCCCAGCGATTGCGCGATTCCTGGCACGCTCCATGACATGCTACGCTGTACAGTATAATTGCCCTTCCAAGCCCTGTTTTATCGATGCTGCCGCACCAGTGGCTTGAATCACGCGTGTCTGGAGAATGATCGATGCGTCTAAATCATCCGCGCAGATTTCAAATAGCGATGGTGGGCCTGACCGTGGTGTGCGCCCTGGTCGCTGGGTATATTACTGCTGTGATCGCCGGTGGTGGCGCAGGCCAGCGCGCCAGCACTACTGCTGGGTTGCCGCCGATCAATCCCGCAGCGACTGTCGAGGCCGAGACTGCCAGCCCGATCGCGCAGGAGCTCGCCGAAACACCAGAGGCTACCACCGCGCCCACGCCCTCGTCGACGCCCGCGCCTACCCCGACGACGCAGAGCACGCCGCAGCCGCAGCAGACTGTGTTTATCAACGAGACCTTTGAGGGTGAGGATGCCGGCTGGCCGAACGGCGAGACCGAGACCTGGAGCGCGGGCTTTGTCGATGGGCGCTACCGGCTGCGGCTGAATGGCCAGACCAGCATTGGCTTTACCACGCCCATATCTGTCGATAACTACCGGCTCAGCGTCGATCTGGCAGTGGCCCAAGGTGGCGCGGGTCTGGTCTTTTTGTTCACCGAGCCGGCGACATCTTATCGCATTATCGTCTCGGAGGGCGCGTTCGCTGTCGAGCGCCAGGAAGGCAACGCCACAACTCAGGAAAACATCGTCACCAAAATCGTGGACTGGACCGAAAGCCCAGCGCTGCAAAAAGATGCGGGTGCGGTCAATCGCCTGACGATCGAGCGCCAGGGCGAGAAAGTATACTTCTTGGCCAACGATCAGCCGCTAAGCGAGTTTGCGGTGCCGCCGGGGCCGTTCGTGAATCGCTATGGCTTTGTGCTGACCTCACGCACCGGCCAGGGCGAGGCCACGTTCGATAATCTGCGCGGCGAGGAGCTGCCTGACTCCTAGCGTGCTCATGCGCGTTCGGCTGAACGTATCACGTCTGAAGGGGTTACTTTAGTCCTGTTGTATAGGTAGCTATCTGTACTTGCCGTATCGTTGGGCGCGCTGAAGCGTTTTACTTGATACATAGACCACCGTTTTGCGTGGATTTTATGTACTCTCGCCGTGGAGATACTTATGTTGACATCGTACTACCCTACTCAACAACACCTCCCAGTAGTTCAGTATGTCGGCGATAGCGAAACAGGCGTGGTTCATCGTGTCGGAAGCGGCTGCGAAG
>JAFAYS010001011.1 GCA_019240175.1 Chloroflexota bacterium
TGAAACGTTGACCGAGTCCGATCTAATGCGGGCGCAAATTCTGGGCAACAACAGCGTCGTCGCGATCATGCAGGCGCTGGCCGCCCAAAATTGGGACGCGCCGCCACAGCTGTGGGTCGTGACTGGGGGCGCGCAGCCGGTGACGGACGATACGGTGGCGATCGCACAAGCGCCGGTCTGGGGCCTCGGTCGCTCGATCGCGCTAGAGCAGCCCGAGCACTGGGGCGGCCTGATCGATCTTGAGGCCGGAGTCGCGCCCGACCTGGCCGCGCTAATCGAAGCGATCGCCAATGCCACGGATGAGAACCAGATCGCCTGGCGTGGCGGCCAGCGCTACGTGGCGCGGCTGGCGCGGGTTGAAGCTGCGCCCACACAGCCACAGCCGATCCCGCTGCACGCGGCGGGCACCTATCTGATCACCGGCGGACTGGGCAGCCTGGGCCTGCGAGTCGCGCGCTGGATGGTCGAGCAGGGCGCGCGGCGGCTGGTGCTGCTGGGACGTAGCGCGCTGCCCGATCGAGCGAGCTGGGATGAGCTTCCGCACGATCACCCAGCTAGCGATCAGATCGCGGCGCTGCACGAGCTAGAGCGGCTCGGCGCGACAGTAGTTGTCGCGCAGGCCGACGCCGCCGATCAATCGCAGATGCAGGCGTTATTCGCCGAGCTTCAGCGCACGCTGCCAGCGATTCGCGGGATCGTGCATGCGGCGGGCGTTGCGCAGCCGACACCATTGGCCGAACTCGATCCGGCGACGCTGGCGGCGGTGCTGCGGCCTAAAGTGGAGGGCGCATGGCTGCTGCACGAGCTCAGCCGGCAGCTTCCGCTCGATTTCTTCGTCTGCTTCTCGTCGATTGCCGCCGTGTGGGGCTCACGTGAGCTGGCGCACTACGCCGCCGCAAACCAGTTCCTGGACGCGCTGGTCCATCTGCGACGGGGGCAGGGACTACCGGCGCTCAGCATCAACTGGGGGCCATGGGCCGAGCGCGGCATGGCCGCCACCGCCGAGCGCAATCGCGCGCTCAAGCTAACGGGCCTCAATCCGCTGCCCGCCGAGCAGGCGCTGACGGCGCTGAGCTACGCTATGCAGTCGCCAGCGGCGCAGCAGATCGTGGTGGATGCCGATTGGACGACGTTTACCGCCCTCTATGGCGTGAAAAGCTCGGCGCGATTCTTCGAGCAGATCCAGAATCGCACCCCAGAGCAAATTGTCCAAGTAGCGGTTAGCAGCGACCAGCGCGATCAGCTGCTGAGCTTGCCGCCCACTGAGCGCCGCGCCCAACTGCTTGACGATCTGCGTCGCCAGGTTGCGGGCGTGCTGCGGCTGGAACCGGCCCGGCTGGACGTGGAGCAGCCGCTCAACACGCTCGGCCTGGACTCGCTGATGGCCGTCGAGCTCAAGAACGGCATCGAGGCCAGCCTGCGCGTCAGCCTGCCGATGGTGACCTTCCTGCAAGGGCCGAGCATCGCACAGCTAACCGACGAGATCTTGGATCGCTTGGGTGATGCCGCGCCCATCGCCGCCTCCGCGCCGCCCAAGCTCGTCGCGGCCCACGACGCCAGCCCCGAGCAGCCGCTCTCGCTGGGCCAGCGCGCGCTGTGGTTTTTGCACCAGCTTGCGCCCGACAGCACGGCCTACAACATCGTCGGCGCGAGCAAAATTCGCAGCGTGATCGATCTCCATGCCCTGTGGCGCGTCTTCCAGCGGCTGGTCGATCGGCATCCATCGTTGCGGACGACCTTTACCGCACCAAGCGGCACGCCGATCCAAGTTATTCACCAGCGCATGGACGCGTTTTTCCAGGCCGAGGACGCCAGCGCCTGGACCGAATCCGAGCTGAACGCGCGGCTGGTCGAGGAGGCGCACCGCCCGTTCGATCTGGAAGCCGGGCCGCTCTTCCGCGCCTATCTATTCACGCGCGCGCCCGAGGAGCATGTGCTGCTGCTGGCGGTGCATCACACGATCGCCGACTTCTGGTCGCTGGTAGTGCTGATCAACGAGGTCGGCGTGCTCTACCCGGCGGAGATCGCGGGCACCGGCGCGGCGCTAGCGCCGCTGGATGTCACGTATGCCGACTATGCGCGCTGGCAGGCCGAGATGCTGCGCGGTGCCGAGGGCGCGCGGCTGTGGAGCTATTGGAGCCAGCAGCTAGCCGGCGATCTGCCCTTCCTCAACCTGCCGACCGATAAACCACGGCCAGCCGTGCAAACGTATCGCGGCGCATCGCAGACGCTGGTGATCGACGCGGCGCTAACGCAGCAACTCAAAGCCGTCTGCGAAGATCATCGCACGACGCTGTACACCGCGCTGATGGCGGCCTGGCACGCGCTGCTACACCGCTACACCGGCCAGCCCGACATCCTGGTTGGCTCGCCGATCGCCGGGCGCAACTGGGCCGAGGTCGCGGGCGTGGTCGGCTATTTCGTCAGCCCGGTTGTGATCCGAGGCAGCTTCGCGGACAATCCCTCGTTCGGCGCGCTGCTGGATCAGATGCGCCAGACCGTGCTCGACGCGCTGGAACATCATCAATATCCGCTGGCACTGCTGGCCGAGCGGCTCAAGCCCGTGCGCGATCCCAGCCGCTCGCCGCTCTTCCAGGCGATGTTTATCCTGCAAAAAGCACAGCTGCTCAACGATCAGGGCTTGACGCCGTTTGTGCTGCGCGAGACCGGCGCGCAGATGGATCTGGGTGGCCTGACGCTCGAATCGCTGGCGCTTGAGCAGCGTGTGGCGCAGTTCGATCTGACGCTGGTGATGGTCGAGGCCAACGGCGGTCTGGCAGCCTCGCTTGAGTACAACACCGATCTCTTCGAGGCCGCGACAATTGAGCGGATGCTCGGCCACTTCCGAACGCTGCTGGCGGCGATGGTCGCGCAGCCCGCGCAGCCGATCGTCGCGCTGCCGCTGCTGTGTCTCGCCGAGCGCGCGCTGCTGGACGAGTGGAACGCGACGGCGCTGAGCTATTCGCGAACGCAGCGGCTGCACGAACTGTTCGAGGCCCAGGTCGAGCGCACACCCGACGCGATCGCCGTAATCTTTGAGGATCAACAGCTGACCTACGCCGAGCTGGATCGGCGCGCGAATCAGTTGGCGCACCACTTGCAAGCGCGCGGCGTTGGGCCGGATCGGCTGGTGGGCGTGTGCGTGGAGCGCTCGCCGGAGATGGTGATCGCGCTGCTGGCGGTGCTCAAGGCGGGCGGTGCCTACGTCCCGCTCGATCCGAACTATCCCAGCGAGCGCATTCGCTACGTGCTGGAAGATAGCCGCGCCGCGCTGCTGCTGACACAAGCATCCTTACTCGAAGGTTTACAGATCGAAGATTATCGGCATGATTTCCAGCTCCTGTGCCTGGATCGCGACTGGCCGACGATCGCACAGGCCAGCGAGCAGCCGCCGACCTGCGCCGCCAACACCGAAGATCTGGCGTACGTGATCTACACCTCGGGCTCGCTAGGCCGACCCAAAGGCGTGCAGATTCCGCATCGCGCGGTCGTCAACTTCCTCAGCGCGATGCAGCGCGAGCCGGGAATTTCCGCGCACGACACGCTGCTGTCGGTAACCACGCTGTCATTCGACATCGCCGGGCTGGAAATCTTCCTGCCGCTGTCGGTTGGCGCGCGGCTGATCGTCGCCAGCCGTGAGCTTGCCGCCGATGGTCAGCGGCTGAGCCGGCTGCTGGACGCGACCGCGACCACGGTGATGCAGGCCACACCGGCGACCTGGCGGCTGTTAATCGAGTCCGGCTGGCAGGGCAGCCCAAACTTGCGCATCCTGTGTGG
>JAFAYS010001061.1 GCA_019240175.1 Chloroflexota bacterium
AGCGCGCTCAGCTCATGCTCACGCTCGATTCGCTCCAAGGCCGCGTCTGGTCGCTCGTGCTCGTCGATCAGCGCGAACTCGGAATCGTGGCCGAACTCGTCGAGCGGCGTGACCGGCAGCTGGCGGCTGCGCACGCGGTTGCGAAACACATTCAGAGCGATCTGATACAGCCACGGTCGCAGCGCCATCGTCGCGATCCGCTCGGGATCATAGCCGGCCAGCGCCCGGTACGCGCGCACAAAGGCATCCTGCGCGATCTCTTCGGCGTCTTGGGCGTTCTGTGTCAAGCGCAGCGCGAAGCAGTACAAACGATCCTGGTAGGTCAGCACCAGACACTCGAAGCAGCGATCGACATTGGCTGCCAGCGCTGCTTCGAGATCTTCCGGGCATGGTTGCAAGCCCAGATCAATTGCCATGTATGCCTCGCCAGCGCTGTCGCTCAAGACTAGGCTGCGAGCTTCTGTCGCTGCTATCCACGCCCCAGCGCAGCGCTGCCAGATCAAAGCCGATCAACCCGATCAGCAGTATACTCAAGATGATGATCGCTGTCATATGAACCTCCCGCAATACCCAAATTCAATACCTTCGCTGCACGGGCTGCCAGCACCTTAAGTTGGCTCGACGTTACATAATTCGTCCTAGCACGCCGACGGTGCGTAGCGCTCCTGAAGTCGTACGCCCCAGCCCGTCAGCCGCTGCCCGATCCAGAAGAGCGCCTGGCTGTGGTAGCGGCTGCTGGGGCTCTGCTCGCTCTGGACAAGGCTGATCAGCTGCTGCCGCTGCGCCTCCGCAAGCAACGCCCGCTGACGCTCGCGCACGAACCACTCCTCATTGCCTGACCACATCACTGCCTCCTTGCATGTAAGTGTATTTCACGCATCTGGCTCCGGCCTCGAAGGAGTGAAAGCGTTGATCCACGCCGCCGCTCCATTCGTCCTCTCTATATTCTGAAACACACAAAGATCGATTCTGGTTGCAACAGTGGGCGGCAGATTTGGTGGCAAAGATGATGGCGGGGAAGGGCGTACGCAGCACGCCCCTACAACGTCAATGCATGGTTGTCCATGACGATTGACCGTAGGGCCGTGCTGTAGCGCAGATTGCGAAATTGGATGGATTATCGCTGGGGCTGGAGGTCGATCCCAAGCTTGGCAAAGACGCCGGCGGCCAGCTCGATCACAGGCGCGGGGATGCGCCACGGCTCGGCTTTGTCGACGGCCAGCATGTCGAGGACTTCTTGATGCGGCTCCGGCAGCTGCGCCTGCTGCCTGGGAATGCTGTAGATGTCGTCGGCGAGCGTGTAGCGCAGCACCGGCGGGTGTTCCTGCGCGATCTGACTGTAGGCGTGTATCAGCGCCGCTATCTCTTTGGTGGGCAGAAAATTGATCTCGCCGTTGACGACCGGAGCCGTGATGTAGTAGTCGGCGTGGCCGCGACTTTTGCGCCGCCGGATCGCGATATTGCTGGCGATGCGCACCGCCGGCTTGCCACCATGATCGACGGTTGGCAGATCGCACCAGTGCAGCCGCGTCGAGTCGAAGTGGGCGATGCGCTCTTTGGGATGGTGCAGCACGCGCGCGCCTTCCGGTCCCGGCGGCTCGACGTGCTTGATGCCGCGCAGCGCCGTGACGCGATCTTCCAGCGTGCGCACATTAAAGCCGCGCATGCGAATCCGTCCGATCAAGCCTTCGCGTCGCCAGGTCACAAGCTCAAAAAACTTGCCGACTGTCACGCCCTCGCCGCGCAGCACGGGCCGCAGCTTATCGTTATTGATAATGAAACGATCAGGACGAATTTCGTCGAGATCCGGTGGTTGCCAGGGTTGTGTCATAGCTTTTCAGGCAGCGACGACCGTCGATCGCCGCGCTGCCCATGCATTACTCCTCAGCGTAGCGCGCAAGAATTGGCCCGGTGTACGCGTGGCAGATCGCGATCGCCAGCGCGTCGGCGGCGTCGTCGGGCTTTGGGATCTTGTCGAGGCCCAGCGTCAGCCGGACCATCTCCTGCATCTGTTTTTTGTCGGCGGCACCGTAGCCCGCGACCGCCTGTTTCACCGCCATCGGACGATACTCCTGGATCGGAAGGTTGGCGTCGGCCAGTACCAGCAGCGCCACGCCGCGCGCATGACCGACCGCCAGCGCCGTGTTGACGTTCTTGCCGAAGAACAGCTCTTCGATCCCGGCTGTCTCGGGCCGGTACTGCTCGATCACCGCGATCAGGCCACGATGCAGCAGCTGCAAGCGCTGTGCTAGCGCCAGCTCTTTGGGCGTCGTCAGCACGCCATACTCGACGCACTTGAGACCGCCCACGCCGTCTTCTTCCACAATGCCCCAGCCCATGATCGCGGTGCCGGGATCGATGCCGAGTGTTCGCATAGACAAGAACCTAGAACCAACGCAAGAACCTAGAACCTAGGATCGAATGAACAAGGAAACAAGAGAACAAAAGAACAAAGAACAACGAAACCAAGAGTAAACCGAGAAAGGCTACTTTAGCTTTATTTTGTCTGCTCAGCAGGAACAGTACCTGCGAAGATACCAGCAGAAGTTTGCGCGAAACAAAGAACCAAGAACGCGCTGGTAGGTTAGCGCTATAGGTTCTTGGTTCTAAGTTCTAGGTTCTTTGTTTTCCTAGGATTCTGCAAACTTCTCTGCCAGCTCTTCCGAAACATCCAGATTCGAGTAGACTTTTTGCACGTCGTCCAGATCTTCGAGCTTTTCCATCAGCCGCAGCGCCGCCATCGCGGTGGTTTCGCTGTCGGGCGTGAACGGCGTGGTCGGCTTCATCAGCGGCTCGACGTTGGTGATCGGCAGGCCCGCGCCCTGGAGCGCCGTCCGCACCGTGTTGAGATCCTCGAATGCCGTGTACACCTCGACCTGGTTGCCGTCGACCTCGACATCATCCGCGCCCGCGTCGATCGCCTGGAGCATCACGTCGTCGGGATCGAACTTCTGGCTGTCGGGAAACTCGATCGTGATCAGGCCTTTGTTCTCAAACATCCACGACACCGAGCCGCTCTCGCCCAGGTTGCCGCCGCCCTTGGTGAAGGTCGAGCGCACCTCGGCGGCTGTACGGTTGCGATTATCCGTCGCCGCCTGGACAATAATCGCGATGCCGCCGGGAGCATAGCCCTCGTAGTAGATCTCGTCGATCGACGCTTCGGCACCCTTGCCCAAGCCGCGATCGATCGCGCGCTGGATGTTATCCATCGGCATGTTACTCTGCCGGGCTTTATCGACCGCCAGCCGCAGCCGGAAATTCATATCTGGATCGCCGTTGTTGCCTTCCCGCGCCGCGACGGTGATTTCACGGGCCAGCTTCGTAAAGAGCGCGCCACGTTTCTGATCCAAAATGCCTTTGCTGCGACGAATAGAATGCCATTTGGAATGGCCGGACATACATCTATCTCCTTTTCAAATTGCAGCCTTCATTATAGCCAGCGCCGCGCCGATGGGCAACCACATTGCGTCTGCCAATTTTGTGCTGAGGTTGTGTTCGACTGCAAACAGAAGGCCCACGGGGAATACCCGTGGGCCGCCGTCGATGGATGAAGGCTTACAGCTCGGTTGCGGTGCTGCCCGGCGCGACAACAACGCTCGCCTGCGGCGATGGCGTCGGCGTGGCATGGCCGTTGCCGCTCGGATCGTAGCGCCGCACGCGGCTCAAGATCTCGCGCAGCTCCTCGCCGCCCATGGTCTCGACCTCAAGCAGCTTGTTCGACAGGTCGTGCAGCACGTCGACGTTGTTCTCAAGCACGATGCGCGCGCGCTCATGAGCGATATCGACCATTCGCTTGACTTCGGCGTCGATCTGCCGTGCGGTCTCTTCGGAGTAGTTGCGCTGCTCCGAGATCTCGCGTCCCAGGAAGATCATCTCCTGCGTCTCGCCCAGCTGGATCGGGCCGAGCTTCTCGCTCATGCCGAAGCGCGTGACCATCGCACGTGCCGTGCGGGTAACGGCCTGAATGTCGCTGCCGGCGCCCGTGGTGTAGTCCACCAGGATCAACTCCTCGGCGGCGCGGCCACCCAGCGCGTAGGCCATCTCGGCCTCGAACTGCTGCACCGTGCGATAGTTCTGATCGTCCTCGGGCAGGAACAGCGTGTAGCCACCGGCCCGGCCACGCGGCACGATCGTGATCTTGTGCACGGGATTGGCCTTGGGCATTGCCGCGCCGACGATCGCGTGACCAGCCTCGTGATAGGCTGTCAGCCGCTTTTCGGCTGGCGTCATCACGCGCGAGCGTCGCTCGGGACCGCCCAGCATCATGCGCTCGGTCGCGTCCTCAAGGTCGATGTTGCTGATGCGCTTCTTGCCGCGCCGCGCTGCCAGGATCGCCGCCTCGTTGACGATGTTCGCCAGATCCGCACCGGAAGCGCCCGGCGTCACCTTGGCGATCGCCTCCATGTTCACATCCTCGTTCAGGGGCTTGCCCTTGGTGTGAACCTTGAGAATATCGAGCCGTCCGCGAATATCCGGCGCGTCCAGGATCACCTGGCGGTCGAAGCGTCCGGGCCGGACCAGCGCCGGATCGAGCACGTCGGGCCGGTTGGTCGCTGCGATCACGATCACGTTGGTATTGGTGTCGAAGCCGTCCATCTCGACCAGGATCTGGTTGAGCGTCTGCTCGCGCTCGTCGTGGGAGCCGCCCAGACCCGCGCCGCGCTGGCGTCCAACCGCGTCGATCTCGTCGATGAAGATGATACACGGAGCGTTGCGCTTGGCCTGATCGAACAGGTCACGCACGCGGCTTGCGCCTACGCCGACGAACATCTCGACGAACTCCGAGCCGGAGATCGAGAAGAAGGGCACGCCCGCCTCGCCGGCCACCGCGCGGCTCAGCAGCGTCTTGCCGGTGCCTGGAGGGCCCACCATCAGCACGCCGCGAGGAATGCGCGCGCCGAGCTGAGCGAACTTATCCGGGAACTTCAAGAACTCGACCACCTCGGTCAGGTCTTGCTTGGCCTCTTCCTGGCCGGCCACATCTGCAAAGGTCACCGTCGGCTTGTCGCCCGTGAACATCCGCGCGCGGCTCTTGCCGAAGCTCAGCGCCTGGTTGTTCGAGCCCTGCGCCTGGCGCATAAAGAAGACGAAGAAACCGATCAGCAGCAGCATCGGCAGCACAACCGTGAAGGCGCTCAAAATGCCACCCCACGGCGGCGGGTTGTCGGTGGCGATCTCCGGCGTCTTGAACTCGGGGATCGTCACATCCTGTCCCGCTGCGATCTGCGCCTGGACTGCCTGAAGCCGCGTGCTCTTGACTGTTTCCAGGTAGGCTGCGATCGGTGTGCGATCGCTCTTGGTGACACGGCCCTCAGGCTTGGCGTTCTCACCGCAGTTGCGGTAATAGGCGACGCTGGTGCCGTCCGCCGACTCGACCAGGCGGCAGATGTTGCCGTTGAGCGACTCGTTGATCACCTGGTTGAACGTAAGGTTTTGCGATCCGCTGCTGCTGGAGCTGTTGATGTACTGAGCGATCAGCGCCAGGGCCGCAACCAGGATGATGAGATAAACAAAGCTGTTACGCAGCCAGCGATTATCTCCCATGTCTCGATCCTTTCATAACCCAACTATTGCGATACGCCAACTCACTAAGGCGTAGCATGTTTATGTGTTTTGTGT
>JAFAYS010001075.1 GCA_019240175.1 Chloroflexota bacterium
GCCGTTGCCCAGGCCCTGCTGGTAGCGGGAGCTACGCGGGTAACGCAAACGGTTGTAACCTGAGAGAACCTAGAACCCAGAACCAGAATCTAGAACAGGACGGGATCTAAAACGCTACACCTTTGTTCCGTTGTTCTTTGTTCTCCATCCGGTTGTTCTGAGCGGCGCTTTCTGCTACACTGAAAAAACATTCGTATGCCACGTGTGCTCGTAGAGATCGTCTGTGTGCGTGTAGGCGGTTCGCAATGCAGCGGTTCCCGAAAATAAATCTCTTGTTCATCGCTGGCGCGCGCTGGGCAGCCTGGCTGCTGACACTGGTGCTGGTGTGGAAAACCGGCATGTTGGCCCGGCTTGGCAGCGATCCTCAACCTCTGCTGTGGCTGAGCTACATCACGTTATACTCGCTGCTCTGGACGCTTCAGCTCTCCCGCTTTGTTGCTCGTGCCCGTGAAGGCTCGGTGATCGTGCTCTACGATCTCCTGCTGATCGCGCTGCCGGTCTGGTTTAGTGGCGGCTGGAACAGTCCATTTTTGCCTATGCTGCTCAGCGCGATCGTTGTGCCCGCAGCGGTACGCAGCTGGAGCGGCGGCTTGCTGATCGCGGCGGCAGCGCTGGCGATCGACCAGTTGATCTTGTGGACGACCGAGCTGAATCCGCTTGAGATTGCGACCAGTGGCCAGAGTCTGGCGCTGATGGGCCGTACGCTGCTGCCGTTTGGGGTGGCGGCGGCTGTGGTGCTGAGCGGCGAGCTGTGGCGCTGGCTGCTGCGGGCGCGACAGCGGCGTGCGCGTCAGCAGACACCACCGGTACGCTGGGATTATCCGCCCGTCGACTCGCTGTCTAATCGATCGAGCGGCGATGCGCCCGTGAGCTTCGATCGACCGTCGAGCGCTACGCCGACTCTGGCGCGAACCTGGGGCAAAGAGCGCGCCACCCAGCCAACCCTTGAGCGCCGCTCGCCGGCGACAGTGCAGGCTGCGCTGCGCAGCTTCATGCCGGATTTTCAGGCGGCGGGCGTGACGCTGGTGATGCAGATCGAGGGCGACGAGCGCCAGCTACCCGCGAATATCCGTGAGCTGCTGATCAAAGGGATCGAGATCGCGCTGGATAACGTGCTGTCGCACGCGCGGGCGCACGAGACCAAGGTGGCGCTGGATGTGCTGCCGGAGAGCGTTGTGCTGCGGGTCTGCGACGACGGCATCGGCCTGTTCGATGGCACCGCCGAGCCGCCGGGATTCCATCAGATCAAGCGGCTGCGCTACCGCGCCCAGGAGCTGGGCGGCGAACTGCGGGTCGAGGAGCGCAACGAGGGCGGCATTGAGCTTCAGCTGCGGCTGCCGTTCGTCAAGTAGCTGTGAAGTCGCTAGAAACTCATGCCGAGGCCAGACAGCAGTGTCTGGTCTTGTGTTTTTAATCAGGCCCTCACCGTACAGGTGAACAAAGGAACAAATAAGGTTTTGCCGGTTCTTTGTTCCCTTGTTCTTTGGTTCGTTTGTTCTTTCGTCGGCCCTGTTTCGACTTGCGGTATAATAGCCGCGATTGCTGAAATCTACGCTCAGGGAGGAGCGATGAAGCGAACTCCGCTCTACGACCGGCATGTCGAGATGGGCGCGAAGACCGTGCCGTTCGGCGGCTGGGAGATGCCGGTGCAGTACACCGGGATCATTGATGAACACCACGCGACCCGCAACGCGGCTGGGCTGTTCGATATTAGCCACATGGGCCAGATCAATGTGCGCGGGCCGGACAGTCTGGCGTATTTGCAGCATCTTAGCACCCAGGATGTCGCGTCGATCGCCGAGGGCCTCGCCAACTACTCCTTGATGTGCTATCCCGACGGCGGCATCGTCGACGATATTTTCATCTACCATCTGCCTGACCGCTACCTCGTCGTGGTCAACGCCTCAAACGCCGACAAAGACTTCGCCTGGATGCAGCAGTACAGCGAGGGCTTCAACGTCCAGATCGAAAACGTCTCCGACCAAACAACTATGCTGGCGCTGCAAGGCCCCAAGGCCGAGGCGATCCTGGATCGGGTCACCGATCTCGACGTAACGTCGCTCTGGTTTCACGGCGTGGTCGAAGGCGTGATCTTTGGCGACGTTCCCGCGATCATCGCGCGCACCGGCTACACCGGCGAAGATGGCTTCGAGCTGTTCTTCGAGAACTCGTATGCCGCGCGTGTCTGGGACGGCCTGCTCGAAGAAGGCCACGCCGACGGGCTCAAGCCGATCGGGCTGGGCGCGCGCGATAGTCTGCGCTTCGAGCCCAAGCTGGCGCTGTACGGCCACGAGATCAGCGAGACGATCAATCCTTACGAGGCTGCGCTGGGCTGGGTCGTCAAGCTGGACAAGGGCGATTTTATTGGTCGCCAGGCGCTGCAGCAGATCAAGGCTGAGGGCGCGCGCCGCAAGCTCGTCGGGCTGCAAATGGTCGGGCGTGGCATTGCGCGGCAGGGCTATCCTGTGGCAACCGTCGAGGGCGAGACCGTGGGCGAGATCACATCCGGCATGCCCGCGCCGACGATCGGCCAAAACCTGGGCCTCGCCCTGGTTCGCGCCGATCTGGCCAAAATCGGCACCGAGCTTGACGTGATCGTCCGTGGCAAGCCGATTCGCGCCCAGGTGGTCAAAACGCCGTTCTATCAGACACGATACAAAAAATAACGGACGAGCTTGCTCGACCTGTAGCAGTAGAGGAGCGTTCTTATGGCTAACACGCCTCAGGATTTGTTGTACAACACAAGCCACGAATGGGTTCGCATCGACGGTGACCAGGTCATTGTCGGCATCAGCGATTACGCGCAGATCTCGCTGGGCGATGTGGTTTTCATCGAGCTACCGGACGTGGGCCGCACGCTGAGCAAGGGCGAACCCTTCGGCGTGGTAGAGTCGGTCAAGGCGGCCTCAGATGTGTACGCGCCGATCGGCGGCGAGGTGCTTGAGATCAACGAGGCGCTGCTGGACTCGCCCGAGACGGTCAACGAAGATCCCTACGGCGAGGGCTGGATGATCAAGCTGCGCGCGAGCGGCCTGGAGGCGGAGCGAGGCGATTTGCTCGATGCCGCCGCGTACGAGCAGCACGTCGAGGACGAGTCAAGCAAGCACTAGCGCTGCCCTGGTCAATCGATTCTTTGCGTGGAGCAGGGGCGTATGTAGCATACGTCCCTGTTCACTTGAGCAAGCATCACAGCGCCGCAAGAAATCCCGAGCGAAATCAGGTACTATACTCAATATTCCCCGCGACCCTAGAACTTGAGGTAAAGGTCATATGTCGCATTATATTTCCAACACCGATCAAGATCGGCAGGCGATGCTGGCCGCGATCGGCGCGTCGAATATCGCGGATCTGTTCGAGGTTGTGCCCCAGGAGCTGCGCTTTCCCAGTGTGGATCTGCCGGCACCGCTCTCCGAGGCTGAGCTGCTGCGCGAGCTGAACCGGCTGGCACGGCGCGACGCCAACGCCCAGACTCACAGTGTTTTTCTTGGTGCCGGCGCGTACAACCACTTCGTGCCCTCGGCAGTCGATGCGCTGCTGCGCCGCGCCGAATTTTATACAGCCTACACGCCCTACC
>JAFAYS010000025.1 GCA_019240175.1 Chloroflexota bacterium
GTTCGCACTAGGCACACTGGTGGCGGGCCTTGCGCCGAATTTTACCGTGCTGCTGCTTGGCCGCGTCTTCCAGGCATCCGGCACCGCGATCATGCTGCCGCTGCTGACGACGACGATCCTGGCGCTGATCCCGATGGAGCGGCGCGGCGCGGTGATGGGCACGGTCAGCATCGTGATCTCGGTTGCGCCGGCGATCGGTCCCACGGTCTCGGGCTTGATCGTGCAGGCGCTGTCGTGGCGCTTCCTGTTCTTCGCGGTGCTGCCGATCGCGATCGGCGTGCTGCTCTACGGTGCGCGCTTTCTCGGCAACGTCGGCGAGACGCGCAGCGCGTCGCTGGATGTGCCCTCGGTGATCCTGGCCGCGCTGGGTTTTGGCGGGCTGGTCTACGGCTTCAGCAGCGCCGGCGAGGGCGGCGGTGGCTGGTCTAGCCCACTGGTGCTTGCGCCGATTGTTGTCGGCGTGCTCAGCCTGATTATTTTTGGCTGGCGACAGCTCACGCTTTCATCGCCGCTGCTGGATCTGCGGGCCTTTAGCTATCGCATGTTCTCGCTGAGTGTGGCGCTGATTATGGTGGTGATGATGGCGCTGTTCGCCTCGGCGATCTTGCTGCCGATCTACCTCCAGAATATTCGCGGATTCACACCGCTCCAGACCGGCCTCTTCCTTTTGCCTGGCGGCGTGCTGATGGGCGTGGCCGCGCCGTTTGTGGGCCGGATCTTCGATCGCTCGGGACCGCTGGCGCTGGCGATCACCGGTGCTACACTGCTGGTGGTTGCACTCTGGGGCTTCACGATGCTTTCGGCGGGAACGCCGGTCTGGCTGCTGCTGGCGATGCACATCACCTTCAACTCGGGGCTGGCGCTGCTGTTCACGCCAATCTTCGCGACGGGCCTGAACCAGCTGCCACGCTCCCTGCACGCCCACGGCAGCGCGATCTTTAGCACACTGCAGCAGGTGGCAGGCGCTGTCGGCACGGCGCTGCTGGTTACGATCATGACCACCGGCGCGGACAGCTATCTGCACAACGTCGAGAATCCCACCGATGTCGCAGTCCAACAGGCGGCGCTGGCCAGTGGTTTGCAGACCGCGTTCTCGGTTGCGGGCGGGATCGCAGTGCTGGGCCTGATCCTGGCGCTGTTTCTGCGCCGGTCCAGCCCGCCGGATGCGCCTGCTGAAGATCGAGCAGCGGCGGCAGGCTTCGCCCACTAAGCGCTAGCACTACCTTTGAGAAATCTCCCAACAAATCAGGATAGCGGGCTGAAATAGCCCGCTATTTTTTTATACGTGTTACTGCTTGCTGCACCCTCTCGAAGTCCTTGATGCACTTGTCCAACTAGGCATTGGCTTTCTATGGTATAACACTCTCTCGGCTAAGAAGCCGTCAATCAAGGTTTGAGCAAGAAAGATTATGCTATGGAAGAGCCATTCAGCCCACCTCAATCGTTTGACCTGCTGCAAGCCGCAATCGACGCGATTCCCGATCCTTTATTTGTGAAAGATCTTCAGCATCGTTGGATTGCCTGCAATCAGGCGCTGTCAAACCTGTTGGGCGGCGTTCCCCGCGAGAAGCTGATTGGTTACACTGATGCTGATTACTTGCCAGCCGAGCAATACCAGGTGTTTTGGCAGGTCGATGATGCTGTCGTCGCAACTGGCCAGATGCACGAAAATGAGGAAGTGATCGCGCTGCCTGGTGGCATCACGCGTACGCTTTGGACGCGCAAATTTCCTGTTAAAGATGAGCGAGCGGATATTATTGGCGTGTGTGGGCTGGTGATCGATATTACCGCGCTCAAACAGCGCCAGATTGAGCTTGAGCGTCTCGGTGCCGAGCTCGCACAGCAGCGCCAGATTATCGAGGCCCAGGCAGCGCTGCTTGAGGAGATCGGGACGCCCGTGATTCAAGTGCGGGATAAGATGTTGCTGGTCCCGCTGATTGGCACGTTGGACAGTCGACGCGCGATCAATGTTGTCGATACCGTGCTGCACGCGATTAGCCAGGCAAACGCGCAGATCATCATTTTAGATGTCACCGGTGTCGCGACGGTGGACACGTCGGTCGCGAGCTATCTTATGCGCACAGTCCAGGCCGCGAAGCTGCTTGGCTGCCATAGCTTTGTGGTCGGGATCAGCCCTGAGATCGCACAAACGCTGGTCGGGCTGGGGATTAGCTTCAGCGATGTTGCAACACGAGCGACGCTTCAACAAGGCTTAGAAGAAGCTATGCATCTCTTAGCGTAGTGTATTCGGCGGCTCCTGGTCCTAAGGACAGCTGCTTGCAAATACTAGGCTGCAGCGGGACGATTAGCCGCCGAAGAATACTACCGAGCTGCATATGGTGTGCTACTCTGGCTCTAGAGTACATCCATTATGATTAGTTCCAGGAGCGTCAGCGTGACTTCTCTCTCAACATCCTATCTGCTTGATCCTGCTCGGCTATTTGCGCTCGATCGGCTGGATCTGCTCGATAGTCCACCTGAGCCAGCGTACGATCGTCTGACGAACATGGCCGTGCGGCTGCTGAATGTCCCGGTGGCGCTCATGACGCTGGTTGATCGTGATCGACAGTTCTTTAAAAGTCAGGTAGGCTTGGGCGAGCCGTGGGCTTCGGCGCGTGAAACGCCTTTGTCGCACTCCTTCTGCCAGTATGTGGTAGCGCAGCAGAAGCAGCTGGTCGTCGCTGATGCACGCAACGATGCAGTCCTCGCCACTAATTTGGCGATCCCCGACCTGGGCGTGATCGCGTATGCCGGCGTGCCGCTCCGCTCGCCCGATGGGGCCGTGATTGGCTCGTTTTGTGCCATCGATACGCAGCCGCGTGTGTGGACCGACGAGGA
>JAFAYS010000053.1 GCA_019240175.1 Chloroflexota bacterium
TGTCAAGTGTAGAATTTCACAAGGCTAAATATAGTCAATCTAAACGGCTTGATCACGCGCAGTTCTGAGGCGATCCTGCTTGATCGAACGAAGCAAATTATTGGTGAGGGGCAGCTCCACCTGGCGAGCGCACAGCGTGCTGTGCGAGGCTGCCTGTTACAATAGATCTTCTAATGGCAATAAGCATCTGTTTGTTTATAGATCAAGAGATGAGCATGAGCGCTACTGTTTTACACTGGCCAGGCGATGATCCGGCCACTGAAGCCGCCATTCTGCACATGTTTCAGTCGGAAAACTTGCAGCCGTATCGCTGGTCGAATGCGCCCGGCGACGTATACAGCGCCCACGCCCACAGCTACCACAAAGTGATCTATGTGGTGTCGGGCTCGATCACGTTTGGGCTGCCTCACGAGAGTCAGGCATTGCAGCTGCGTCCTGGCGATCGTTTGGATCTGCCGCTCGGCGTGGTTCATGATGCGACAGTCGGGCCGGAAGGCGTAGTGTGCTTGGAGGCGCATCGCGGCTAAGCGCGGCGCGAACGATTATGTATGTGATTGGAACTGCGGGCCATGTCGATCACGGCAAATCGACGCTGGTCCATGCGCTCACGGGGATTAATCCCGATCGCCTGGAAGAAGAGCGCCGCCGCGAGATGACGATCGACCTGGGCTTTGCACATCTTCAGCTGCCGAGCGGCAAACAGGTCAGCGTTGTTGACGTTCCCGGTCACGAGCGTTTCATCAAGAACATGCTGGCCGGCGTCGGCGGGATCGATGCGGCGCTGCTGATCGTAGCGGCGGACGAGGGCGTCATGCCGCAGACCGCCGAGCATCTCAATATTCTGGATCTGCTGGGCGTCGAGCATGGGCTAATTGTGCTGACCAAGGCGGATCTGGTCGACGAGGAGTGGCTGGAATTGGTGCGCGAAGATCTGCGTGCGCGGCTGGCGGGCACGGTGCTGGCGAACGCCGAGATGGTCGCAGTTTCGGCGCGCACAGGCGCGGGGCTGGACGATCTCAAGCAGGCGATCGATCGTGTGCTTGAGCAAGCACCGTCGCGGACCGTGGCGCGTGGTCTGCCGCGCCTGCCGATCGATCGCGTCTTCACCATCGGCGGCTTCGGCACTGTTGTCACGGGCACGCTGACCGACGGGCCGCTGACGGTCGGGCAGGAGATCGAAGTTCAGCCGCAGGGCCTGCGTGGCCGTGTGCGTGGCCTGCAAACCCACGGCGCTAAGGAAGAAACTGCGCTGCCGGGCACGCGTGTCGCGGTGAACCTGGCGGGCGTCGGCGTCGATGAGCTGGCGCGCGGCGCAGTGCTGACGCTGCCGGGCAAGCTTCAGCCCACAACGCTGCTCGATCTCAAGCTGCGGCTGGTGAGCGCGGCTCCTGCGCCGATCGAGCAAAACGATCAGCTCGATCTGTTTGTCGGCGCAGCTGAGGTGGCCTGCCGAGCGACGCTGCTGGATGTCGAGCAGATTCCACCTGGCGGCGAGGGCTGGGTTCAGCTACGGCTAGAGCAGCCGATCGCGGTTGCGCGCGGCGACCGCTGTATTTTGCGCATTCCCTCGCCCTCGCTGACGATCGGCGGCGGTCGAGTTGTCGACGCGCATCCCCAGCGACATCGCCGTTTCCGGGCTGAGGTGATCGCCAATCTTGAAACGCGCAGCCGGGGCACACCCGCCGAAATTCTGCTGCAAGCCCTGGGCTCTACGCCGATCGAGTGGGGCGTCGCGTCGCAGCGCAGCAGCCTGGACGAGGCGACGCTGCGCGAGGCGCTGGCCGAGCTACAAACCGCTGAGCAGGTGATGTTGCTGTCGGCGGAGCAGGCGCTCAACCGGCAGACCTGGCTGATCTCACGTGTGGGCTGGACCAAGCTGCTTGAAACAATCAGCACGACGCTGGCGTCTTACCACAAAAAATGGCCGCTGCGCCTGGGCATGCCGCGCGAAGAGCTGAAATCAAAGCTTGGCATACCATCTGCACGAGCTTTCGACGAGGCGCTGCGCCGCGCTGAGCAAGTCGACAGCATCGCGACAACCGAGACGCTGGTGCGGCTCCACGATTGGACGCCGCGCCTGAGTCAAAGCCAGCAGCGCGCCGTGGATGCGCTTCTACACGACTTTCGCGCTGAGCCGTTCGCGCCGCCGGCCAAAGCCGACTGGGAGCCGCTCGGGCCGGAGCTAATCGGCTATTTGATCGATACCAATCAGCTGGTGCGGGTTAGCCCGGAGGTGCTGTTCGACGCAGCAGCTTTCCATAAGCTGGTAGAATGGACTGTAAACACACTAGAGCATCAGGGCGAGATAACAGTGGCGAGCCTGCGCGATCATTTTGGCACGACACGCAAGTACGCGTTGGCGTTTCTAGAATATGTAGACGAGCGTAAGCTGACGCGGCGCGTCGGCGATGTACGTGTAAAGTATTGATCCGGCGGTTTAAGCGATTTACCCTCCAACCATCTCTGCCGCCTGGTCTATAAAGGAGTTACAACATGCCACGTCCCGTGAATGATACGAAACGCTTAGGCGCGATCCTGCTGATGGGCGCGGTCGCCGGGCTTGGTGCGAGCTATGTCGCCAGCCGCAAGCGCCCTGAGCACTGGGCCGACGCGGGCTTGATCGACTGGAACCTGGTGCGGCGCATGTCGGTGCAGGTTTCGCAGACGGAGCAGGCACCGGTGCAGCAGCGCGCGATCGCCCGTGAGCAATATACCGACATGGTGCGGCGCTCCGAGCCGCTGATCGCCGAATATCTACAGGTGCATCTGCCGGAGCCGATCCAGAAGATCGTTGTGATGGACCGCCGCGAGTGGCTAGAGGCCAACATCGCAAACTTCAGCGAGCTGTTCCGCTTCATCGAGGATCTGTACCAGCGCAACATCAATCAGCAGACGATCGGCGCGATGATGGCGGCTGGCGTCAATCGCCGTGTGATGAGCACCCAGGTTGGTGTGCTACTGGGCGTGCTGGCGCGGAAAGTGTTGGGCCAGTACGATCTGTCGCTGCTGGCTCCCGAGCCGACTGGCGGCGCGCTCTACTTTGTTGAGCCGAACATCGATCGTGTGCAAAAAGGCCTGGGCCTGAACGCGCACGATTTCCGGCTGTGGATCGCGCTCCACGAGACCACGCACGCCTACGAGTTCGAGGCCTATCCGTGGGTGCGGGAGCACTTCAACACGCTGCTGCATCGCTACTTCGATACTGTCAACGAGCAGCTGCAAGGCTTCCGCGGCGGTCTTGCTCCGATGCTGGCGCGGCTGATGGAGAGCTGGGGCACGGGCCAGCACTGGATGGAAACGCTGCAAACGCCGACCCAGCGCGCGCTCTTCAACGAGCTGCAGGCGCTGATGTCGCTGGTCGAGGGCTACTCCAACCACATCATGAACGCGATCGGCAAGCAGGTGCTGCCCAACTTCGAGGAGATCGAGCACCGCATCGAGTCGCGCAAGGGCTCGCGCAATCTGGCCGAGCAGCTCTTCAACCGCGTTACGGGCATGGACCTGAAGATGCAGCAGTACGCGCAGGGCCAGCATTTCGTCGATACGATCGTGGCCAAGCGCGGCATCGCCTACGCGACCAAGGTTTGGGAGCGCGTCGAGCATCTGCCGACGATGGACGAGATTCGCGATCCTGAGCGCTGGATGGCGCGCATGGACGCCTAGCCGCAACAAACATCGAAAATCACGACAACCTCATCCGCTGGGATGGGGTTGTTTGGTTTTAGAACTCCCAAGAGCAGATTTTATTGTATGGTATCTTTGTGTACAGCAGGGCTTAATTACGGAGGTAACAATGGAACGGCAAATTAAGATCATTATTGAAAAACATCCTGATACCTATGTAGCCTATCCGCTGGGACTTAAGGGCGTCGTTATTGGCGAAGGAGATACATATGAAGCGGCCCTAGCTGATGTACGATCAGCGATTCAATTCCACGTGGAAACATTTGGAGTCGATGTGTTGGATGGCGACCCCGTACTCGAAGCCTTTATAACGGAAACAGGAGTCGCTGTTTGACGACTAGATTTCCAGTTGATGCGCCAATCGAGAGAGTTCTTAAAGCTTTATATTTGCTTGGCTTTCATGTCGTACGTGAAGGAAATCATATCGCGCTAGTTCGTGACAATGGTGATGGAACACGTACACCGATGACTATTCCAAATCATCGTCGCATCAAAGGTTCGACGCTCCGTACAATTTTGACTCAAGCTGGTATACCACGCGATGATTTTCTAGATGCGTATGAACAAGCGTAACAGGTCATCGTATTCCCTGCTATAAGGAAATTTATGACGCTTGACATGTTGGCGTTGGGCGGCCAGATCCGCTCGATGAGCGGCGCGCTTCGCGATGAGCTGACCGCGCTGCCGGATCGAATTGCACGGGCGCGCGCGCTGCTGGCCGAGGAAGCCGCCGAGTGGGAGTACTGGCGTGATCTCGTCGAGGAGCAGTCAGGGACGGCGGCCTGGCTAACGGCACAGCCGCTCGATCGCTACGACGCAGCCTACGATCTGCCGGACTGTCCCGCGAGCTATGTCGTGGCGGCCTCGGACGGCTCACAGCTTGACATCGATCATCATGGCGTCGCGGCGTGCTACGTGATCAACATCGGTACTGCTGTGTTGCAGTACGGCCCCGATGCTTGCTTCCGCGCGCAGAGCCAGCCAACGCTTGGCTATCGCGACGAGGATCTGGTGATTCGCGATGCGCTTACAGGGCGCGAATATCCCAAAGAAGGGCCGGTGCTGGCGGCGCAGCGCGATGTCGACGAGGGCTTGCGACTGGCCGCGCTAGCAACCGAGCTGCCCGACGATCGGCCACGGCTGGCGCTCCAGGACGGCACGCTGATTCGCTGGTCTTTTACTGACCTCGATCCTGGGCTGCGGAGAATCCTGGTCGGTGACTACCTGAGCTATCTCGGCATGATGCAGGAACTGAAGTGTCCGGTCGGCAGCTACCTGAGCCGCCCGCGCTCCCGCGAGGTGATCGGGCTGGTCAAGCTGATGCAGGCCAAAGGCAATTTTAGCCGCTGGCGCTCCGACTATCCCGAGCGGCGCGACGATCCGTATCGTGCGATTGTAGACACGATGTTGTTCGCGCATCTCGGCGAAGGGCAGCGCTCGGCGCGCTGGGGCTCGATGTCGCGGATCAATGTCGAGTTTTACGAGGAAAATCGTATCCAGTTCTTTTATCTGCGGGTTGGCCGCGAGCTGGCACGAGTTGAATTTCCGGCCTGGGTCGCCGAGCAAGGTCACTTGGATCTGCTACACGCCGTGGTCTACGATCAATGCCGTCGTGGCCTGGGCTATCCCAACGTGCTGGCGCGGGCGCATGAGCAGGCAGTGATTCACGGCGACGAGCGACGACAGATCACCGCGCTGATCGAGCGGCTGCTGATCCAGGCGCAGGTCACGCCCGAGCGCTCGGCAAAAGCGACCTCCAAGCTGCGACCGGGTGCGTAGTCTCAGAATCTGCGAACTTTTGGATCTGTTGCAACGGTAGCTAGTCCCAGAACGGGAAGATGCGCTGCACGCCGGTGATGACCATGCCTACCAGCGACAGCAGCACCGCGCCGTATAGCGGAATATCGGCGTATAAGCAGATGGCGACCAGGATCACAAAGAGGATGCCGTGGGCGATGAGCGTTTGTTTCAGGTTCATAAGCGTGAATGTCCTCTCGATGGTGTGAGTGTTAGGTTGGTTCGACGAGAGATCGTTGGGTGTTGGTTCTGCGGTGGCAGGCTGATAGCTAGCGTCTATGGTAACATACTCCAGCACACGATCATGAGCATGGCTTGAATAGTCCCTCAGTCCTGTGCTTTTTATGGTCAACTGGTAGCAGGGCGCTGGGGCTGGCAGGTCTTGTGATCGATACCGTATCTGGGTACAATCACCTCGACCTATTCGAAACCGCTCCCATGCTGCAGCGGTTGAATGAGCGGATTGACTGCGCCGGTGCGCCCCCCTAATCCCTGTAGATGCTGCGTCACCACCGTATTATCGCCTGGCGCACGTGCCGGGCGTGGTCATTCCCAACCATGAAGCCATGTGCTTCACGAGAAGGGAGAATCATGCTTCGTCGTCTTTTGGGCCTGAGCCTGCTGCTTTTGGTCGCAGCAAGTCTGGCCTACCAACCAGCGGCTCACGCCGCGCCAGCCAAGCCAGTGCTGGCCTTCTACTACCCCTGGTACGAATCCTCCGATTGGAATCCCGGACGCATGGCCGATCTGCCGCCTGAGGGCTACAACGGCGGCGACAACGGCGTGATCGCGCGGCACGTTCAGCAGGCCGACGACGCCGGGATCGATGCGTTTATCTGCACCTGGTACGGCCCCAAAGAGTCGCGTCTCAACGATCGCTGCAATAAGCTGCTCAATGCGACATCTGGCCGCGACTTCAACGTCACCTTCATCCCCGATCAGGCCGCCGATTTCACGGGCACGCTCAAGACCCAGCAGGGCATGATCGATAGCTTGCGCCAGCTGCGCGACAACCAGATGAAGCATCCCAACTGGCTGCGCTGGAACGGCAAGCCAGTGATCGTGTTCTGGAATCTGCCTTCGTTTGGCGGCGTGAACGCCTGGCGGCAGGTGCAGCAGGCGGTCGATCCAAACCACGAGTGGTTTTGGATGGGCGAGGGCGTCGATTTTAGCTACCTGGACGTGTTCGACGGGATCTACTTCTTCGATATTACTTGGGCCGCCGATCCCGCCAGCGCGATGAACTCGTATCTGCGGCAGCACAGCAACTACAACAAGACGCATAACACCAACAAGCCGTTTGTGGCCACGGTCATGCCTGGCTACGACGACTCGCGGATTCGTGGCGGTCACGTCGTGCGCGATCGCGCGGGTGGCGACTATTACCGGCGTTCGTGGCAGGCCGCGATCGACAAAGGCGCGCAGGCCGTCGTGATTACCTCGTGGAACGAGTGGTTCGAAGGCCATCAGATCGAGCCGAGCCGCAGCTATGGCAACCTGTATCTGGATCTGACCCGCGACTACACCAATCGCTTCCACAGCGCAGGCACGCCCGCGCCGCCCACAACGCCCGGCGGATCGCGCACGTTCCCCGAGACCGGACAAACCGTGAGTGGTCGAATCTTGGAGTATTGGAACGGCAACGGCGCACTGCCGGTCTTTGGCCTGCCGTTGGCCGGTGAGAGCGAGCAGCAGACCAACGACGGTCGCTTCCGCATGCAGCAGTTCGAGCGCAACCGGCTGGAGCTGCATCCCGAGAACGCACGCCCCTACGATGTGCTGCTTGGACGCCTGGGCACCGATCTGCTCTTCAAGCAGGGCCGGCCCTGGGAAACGCTGCCGCGTGAGCAGGCGAAAGCCGGCTGTTTGTACTTCCAGGATACGCAGCACAATCTGTGCGAGCCGTTTCTGAGCTACTGGCGCTCACACGGCCTGGACCTGGGCGATCCCGGCGTTTCGCAGCGCGAAAGCCTGGCGCTCTTCGGCTATCCTGTGACTAGCGTGCAGTCGGAGCGCAACGGTGATGGCTGGACCGGCCAGACCCAATGGTTTGAGCGCGCGCGCTTTGAGCATCATCCCGAAAATCCGAATCCGTACAAAGTGCTGCTCGGGCGGCTGGGCGCTGAATTGCGCTAAGCTCGATCTTCAACTACTATAGCCGACAGCTCACCCCACGTGGTGGGCTGTTGTGTTTGTTCCAAGGAGATGTTTGATGCGTAGAATCATCCTCACCTTTATGCTCGTGATTGGCCTGCTGAGCTTCACGACTCAGCCGACGGAGGCGCAGAACCGGGAGCGGCTGTTTCCCGAGACCGGCTGGCGCGTCGGCGGGCGATTGCTCGAATTCTGGGAGGCCAACGGTGGTCTGCCGGTGTTTGGCCTGCCGATCGGCCCGCAGCAGCTCCAAACGACGCCGCAGGGCCAGTTTGCGGCGCAGCAGTTTGAGCGCGAGCGGCTAGAACTGCATCCCGAAAGCGCGCGGCCCTACGATGTGCAGCTCGGACGCCTGGGCGAGGAGCTACTGCTTAAACAAGGCCGCGACTGGCGCGGACCGAGCGCGGGTGTTCAGCTTGAAGGGCCGTGCCGCAGCTTTGCCGAGACCGGTCGCGCGGTCTGTGGCGCGTTTCTCAACTACTGGCAGAGCCACGGCCTGGACCTGGGCGATCCGGGCATGAGCGAGCGCGAAAGCCTGGCGCTGTTTGGTCTGCCGCTGACCGAGCCCAACTACGAGACCAACAGTTCCGGCGATAACGTGATCACGCAGTGGTTTGAGCGTGCGCGCTTCGAGTATCATCCCAACAATTCCGCAGCGTACCAGGTGCTGCTTGGTCGGCTGGGCGCAGAGCTGGCGGGCGAGGCGGCGGCAATGCCCACGCTGAGCGTTCAGGCCACACCGGCGGCAGTCGAGCAAGGCCACACCACGTCGATCCAGGTGCAGATTCCGGGCGCAAAAGCAGTGCGCGGCCAGCTCGGCGATGCGCCGATCGCGCTGTTCAACGCCGGTGATCGCGGCTGGACCGGGCTGGGCGGCGTGCCA
>JAFAYS010000162.1 GCA_019240175.1 Chloroflexota bacterium
CAGTTCTAAATCGAGTTGAAAGACCGTTGCTTTGACCACTAACTCAAACGCTCAAACAGCGCAGAAGATACGAGCCATACCGCAGCGCTTTGACTACAGAAAGCAGGCTCCATTATATCGATTCGTCGAGCCAGGCTTGGTAGCCACATGGCAAGAGTAGCGCCTTTATACGCTGCACCTCATGTTGCGACGGTGCCTGATCTGAGCCTGCGGCATAGACATCATTGAGATACAACACGTAATCACCGCCCAGGAAGAGCGCCATCGTTGCGGCGGCCTCGCGGAATGACATCTCCTCACACAGAACTGCGAGCAATGGAAGATAGGCATCAGGCGTAATGCCCCCTGGAAACGCACAATCAACCATCGCATACGTCGTTTGTAAATGCTCTGGGATGTTGCCCTGATCGTCAGGCATAACAAACAAGCTCACGCTGATCGGCACAGCTACCGGAGCATCTAAGAACTCGCCAGCTCATAGCGTACGTTGCGCCGGAAGAGCGAAGTGCGCAAGCCCAACGGCGTGCGGCAGCCTTCACAGGTATCGTCGATCACGCCGGTCAGCTGCGTCGGGCCGTCGCTGCGCTCGACGACTACCCAGGTGCAATTCGGGCAGCGCGTGATCTGGTGCGGCGCGGGCCCGTAGACAAAGCTCACGCCCGAGGTTTTAGCGGTCGATACCAGCCGCTGCACGGTCGCGTCGTCAAGCTGCACATCGCCGACACGATTCGGCAGAATATGCAGCGGCGTCAGCGAGCCTAGCGCAACACGCATCCACTTGGCCAGCGCTGCTACCTCGGCGTCGCTGTCGTTGACGCCGGGCGTGACGTGCAGCGCAACCTCGACATGAATATTCCACTTCTGACGAGCCTCGGCGGCGATCTTAAAGATCGACTGCCAATCGTCAAAGCCGGTCAGCGTTTTATAGGACTGCGCGCTAAAGCCGTACACATCCAGACGCATGCCGTCGAGGTAGGGCGCCATCTGCGCGAACAGCTCGGGGTTGAAGTAGCCGGTCGTGGCGATCGCGGTGAAGCGGCTGGCGGCGCGGCCCAGCTTGATGCCGTCCAACGTCCACTCATAGGCCACGCTGGGATCGCCAAAGGTCCAGAGCACGCCGCGACACAAGCGCTGCTGGGCAAACTCGACCACACGCTCAGGCGAAAGCTCGCGGGCTTTTTCCGGGAGCAGCGCATAGGGCAGCGCTTCGCTTGCAACATTAGGCGGGACAAGTGGCGTCCCATAGCCGCCGACGCTAAAAACCTGAGCATCGGGGAAGAAGTGCCACAAGCGCTGATCTTCGATCGGGCCGATCGTCGCGCCGCTCACCAAACCATACGCATCGACGATCACCGCATTGTCATGGTGCGATCGGACGCGGCAGCGGCCAACCTCACCGACGGCTAGTTCACAACGCCATTGACAAACCTCGCAGCGGATACGATCATGAGCGAGCGGGGTTTGGAGAATGCTCGAATGCATGCAAAATGCTCCACAAGCAGGTACACTATACGAGAGAAGTAGGCAAGTACGCTGTTTATTATTATAATTCGCAGCAACGTTGCATAAAGGTCCACCTTTCTATGAACCATCAGACTATGCAAGCTCAGGCCGAAGATTCGCAGCGAATCGGTGAGCGGCCCTGGGAGCCGTACGGAGAAGAAGAAGAGGAAACTGTTCCTTCTGTAAGTACAACTGCACGGGAACTGATCGAGACGGTTCTGTTCATCCTGCTGGTCTTTTTTATCATGCGCGGCGTGATCCAAAACTTCCGCGTCGATGGTGCCAGCATGGAGCCGAACTTTAAGACGGATCAATATATCTTCGTCAATAAAATCATCTTCTTCCACTTCGACACCAACGCGCCGATGCGGCTACTGCCGGGCAATAGCGAGCTGCCGCAGAATGTGATCTATCCCTTCCGCATGCCCAAGCGCGGCGACGTGATCGTGCTGGAAGCGCCCAAGCAGGATTTTGATACCGAGGCCGTCGATTACATCAAGCGCGTGATCGGCCTGCCCGGCGAGACGATTCAGGTCAAAGACGGCAAAGTTTATATCAACGGCACGCCGCTCAAGGAAAGCCAGCAAGACGGCGGCTATCTGGTCGAATCGACGGATTGCCTGGGCGGTCGACTGTGCGAGCCGTATGTCGTGCCTGAAAACAGCGTCGTCGTGATGGGCGATCATCGCAGCAACAGCTCGGACTCGCGCTCGTGGGGTGCGGAGCCGGGCCTACCGCTGGATCGCATCGTCGGCAAGGCCTGGGTCTCGTACTGGCCGCGCGACCTGTGGGGCGTGATTCCCAACCCGACCTACGCGCAAACACCGTGATTCACAGCTTGTAAGAGTCGAGCAAGGGTTAGAAGGCTATCCTTCTAGCCCTTATCGTTTGTCAACTTATGCGACCTACTCATTTTGCCCTCAACGCGCATCTGCTCAGCCCGGAGCCGGGCTACCGCCAGGCCGGCGTCAGCGAGTACATCGACCGCATCATGCGCCAGCTGTGGGCCGCCACACCCAACGATCGCTGGACAGTGTACGTGCCGCCGGGCGTGACACGCGAAATGCTGGGAGCGCCGGCGAACGTCAGGTTGCGCCCCAGCCGGATCAACACCGCCAATCCACTGATGCGCATCGTTTGGGAGCAGATCGTTGCGCCGGTGCTGCTGCTGCGCGATCGGCCTGACGTGCTGTTGTGCCCGCTGAATGTCGTTCCGCTGCTGGCGTCCTGTCCGCTGGTCGTCACGGTTCACGACCTGGCGTTTCTGCGCTTCAACCTGCATAAGCCCGCCAAGCGCTGGTATTTGAGC
>JAFAYS010000254.1 GCA_019240175.1 Chloroflexota bacterium
CGCTTGAGGAGCATAGCAGTATGCGTGTTTTTATCACCGGCATCACCGGACCGGTTGGAAGTTTTCTGGCGGATTATCTGCTGACGCTGCCGGAGGTCGAGGTCCACGCGTTCAAGCGCTGGCGCAGCGATCCCCGTCCGATCGAGCATCTCCAGGGTCGGGTCACGTTTCACGAGGGCGACATCGAAGATCCGTTCTCGGTCAGCCGGGCGATCGAGCGCGCCCGACCCGAGCGGATCTATCATCTAGCGGCACAGAGCTATCCCAGCGAGTCGTGGGACGCGCCGATCGCGACGATGCGCGTGAATGTCGAGGGTACGATCAATGTGCTGGAGGCGGCGCGGCTGCACTGTCCGTCGGCGCGCATCCATATTGCCGGAACCAGCGCGGAGTATGGCTGGGTCACACCCGAGGAAGTGCCGATCCCGGAGACACATCGGCTGCGACCGGCCAGTCCGTACGGCGTGAGCAAAGTTGCCGCTGAGCTGACAGGGCTGCAATATCACGACAGCTACGGCCTGCACATCGTCGTCACGCGCTCGTTCAACCACGTCGGGCCGCGTCAGGGCGATCGCACCTCGATCCAAACGTTCTGCCGACAGATGGCCGCGATCGAAGCCGGGCAGCAGGAGCCGGTGATCACCGTGGGCAACCTTGAGCCGCGCCGAGACTTCACGCACACCACCGATGTCGCGCGGGCGCTGTGGCTATTGCTGGATCGTGGGCAGCCCGGCGAAGTGTATAACCTGTGCTCCGGCACGGCCACGCGGATCGGCGATATTGTCGAGATCGTGCGCGAGCAGGGCCGCGTGCCGGTCGAGATCCGCGTCGATCCGGCGCGTCTGCGGCCATCCGACGAGCCGCTGTTGATGGGCGACAACAGCAAACTGCGCGCGGCGACCGGCTGGCAGCCCGAGATCGGCATGAATCAGATCGTCGCCGAGCTGCTCGACTACTGGCGCGCACGCATCACAGGGTCCTGATCGCCCAAGATTTCGGCCCGATAGCGCAGAATTTTATCGCGAACATATGGCTCGACGGCTGTGCCGAACGTCGTTTGCGCCTCGTCCAGCAGCGCGTGCGCCCGTGGCAGATCATTGCGCGCCCGAGCGACCAGCGCCTGGTTCACACGCAGATTGGCGATCTGCACGGCGTTATGCCAGGCCGTCGCCGCTTCCAGTGCCCGCTCAAAGGCGGCGTCGGCCTCGTCGAGCTTGCCCAGCGCAAACATGATCTCGCCCAGCGTGCTGTACACATACTGCCAGGCCACGCCCAGCGCAAAACGCTCGGACAGCTGCTGAGCCACACGAATATGCTCCTGGGCCGGGTCGAGATCGCCCAGCAGCATCAGATGATAGGCCAGATTGTTGTGCGCCAGCATCTGCTGCTGTGGGTTGCCGCTAGCCTCGGCGATACGCAGCGCCTGCTCGTAGGCCGGAATCGCCGCCCGCAGCTCGCCGCGATTGGCCAGCACATTGCCGCGCTCAAACGCGCTCTGCGACGCCTCGAACGGTAGATCGTGGTCTTGCAGCAGTTGATCGACCAGATCGAGCTGGGCCTCGGCATCGTCAAAAGCCTGGCTGAAGCGATCGACGCCAGCTGCCAGCAGCCGGGCATGCACCACCACCGCCGGATCGATCGTTTGGGCGCGCTCGATCGGCACGCGTGCAAGCCAGCTGCGCGCCAGATCCGGCTGCGAGATACCGATCGCCATCTGGGCCAGCATCACGCCTGCGCGCGTCGCGCCCACGGCATCGCGGCTCTGCTCGAACTCGGTGAAGGCCTGCTCAAGCTGGGCACGGGCCTCGCCGGCATCGCTGGCGATCAACAGCACCCGACCGAGCAGCAGCCGGCGCGACGGCGTCGGCTGCCAGTCCAGCGCCTGCCGGGCATAGGCCGCCGCCTCGGTAAACGATCCGATCGCCAGAGCACGCTGCGCCGCCAGATCAGCGTAGTGCGCGGCCCGCTCGATCTCGCCCGCCGCCGCGAAATGCTCCATCAGCCGCTGAGCCACGCGCTCAGGCTGCCGCGCGTGGGCACGTTCCAGCGCCTGGGCCGCCCGCCGGTGCAAAAACGATCGCCGCGCCGCCGTCAGATCCTGAAGCACCACCGCGCCGACCAGCGGCTGCACAAACTGGTAGCTGCCGCTCTGCTCGACCAGCACCGCCGCGCCAACCAGCGCATCCAGCGCGTCCAGCAGATCTTCTTCGGGACGGCCACTCGTGGCATGAAGCAGGCCCAGATCGATGCCGTCGCCGAGCACCGCCGCCGCCTGCAGCACCTGATAGGCGCTGGCCGGAACCGTAGTCCGCAAGCGCGTGCGAATCAACGAGGTCAGATCGCTGGAAGGCTCGCCATCTGCGCCGCGACTCAGCTCGATCAAAAAGTAGGGATTGCCGCCGCTTTGTTTGACCCAGTGTTCGCGTGTTGTTTCTGCCGTGTCGAGCGCCGTGAGCAGCGCCTCGCTCTCGTCGGCTGTCAGCGGCGGCAGCACGATCTGGCGCAGCATGCCCTGGCGCTGCCAGCCCGCAATCACGGCCAGCAACTGCTCGCTGGCGTCCTGCTGACGATAGGTGCCGACCAGCAGCAGCGACGTGCCGCGCAGTTGATCCAGCATATACACCAGCCAGTCCAGCGTCGAAGGATCGGCCCAGTGCAGATCGTCGAGCACCAGCACGAGCAGCGGCGAGACCAGCAGCCGTAGCGCCTCGGTCAGCGCTTGAAACAGCCGTGGCCGCTCCTCGGCGGGCGCGAGCCGCAGCGGCGGCGGCAGATCCGGCCACGTCGCCGCGATCTCCGGCAGCAGGCGCGACAGCTCGGATAGCCAGATCGGTGCGAGGGCGGAGGGCGGCTGAAGGATCGCCTGGGCCGGGCCACAGTGCCGGAAGAGCGACACCAGCGGCCCGAACGGCACCGGCTGATCGGTTTCCAGCGCGTGCGTCGCCAGCACCACTGTTTCGGCGGGCAGCGTGGCGGCCCAGCTTTGCCACAGCCGCGACTTGCCGATACCAAGGTCGCCCGAGATCAGCACGACGCGGGTACTGCTCTGCGCGGCAAGCGACTGCTCCTCGGCCAGGATCGCCAGCTCGGCCTGCCGCCCAATCAAGGGCGCGGACGGCTCGTGGCAGATCGCACGTGGGGCGGCTGGCGGCTGGATGTGCGGCGTTCCGGCCAGCAGCGCCTCGTAGCGCGCGATCGTTTCGGGCAGCGGCGCGACCGCCAGCGTGCGCTGTAGCACGTCGGTCAGGGCTGCAA
>JAFAYS010000268.1 GCA_019240175.1 Chloroflexota bacterium
CCGACCATGCAGCATCAGCCTGGCGCGCGCACAACCTATTATGACGCCGCACTCCAAAAGTACCTCCCAAATATCGATCAGTTCGTGATGCTGGGTGCCGGCTTCGATACGCGCGCCTACCGCCTGCCCCCAGGAACGCACATTCGCTGCTTTGAGGTAGATACGCCCAACACGCAGGCGTTCAAGCGCGAGATGCTGCGGCGCGCAGGCGTGGCTGAGGCGGGTGTGATCTATGTCCCGACCAGCTTTCAGGAAAACGATTGGTTCGAGCAGCTGCTGGTAGCAGGCTTCGATCCGACCAAACCCAGCCTCTTCACCTGGGAGTCGGTGACGATGTACCTGGATCGCGAGGCCGTCGAGCACACGCTGCGTACGATCGCCGGGACTGCTGCCGGCACCGTGGTCGCCTTTGACTACTTCGCAGCGGAGCTTGTCACCTCGCAGTCGCTGTTTATGCGCTACGCTCGCGCGGTGATCAAGCTGACAGGCGAGCCGTTCCGCTTCGGGATCGACAACACGCCGCCGGTCCGTGAGCGCGTCGCGGAGTTCCTGGCGGCATGTGGCCTCGTGTTGGAAGAGCAGCGCAACTTTGGTGCGGAGACGGAGCAGCAGCGCGCGATGGCAGGCTTTGCGATCGCGCGTGTTCCGACGAAGTAGCCGCTAGTATCGATCGATAGTTTTGAAGCGCTCGAAGGCTGCCCGCTCCAACATCGCCCGATGCTGCGGGTGGGCAATATCGATCAGGGCTCGCGCTCGCTGACGAAGATTCTTACCGTACAGATTGACTGCTCCATACTCGGTGACGACATAATGCACATGCGCGCGGGTGGTCACGACGCCCGCGCCCGGCTTGAGCATCGCTACGAGCCGCGACTCGCCGCGCCGCGTCACCGAGGGTAGCGCAATAATCGGCTTCCCGCCCTGCGAGAGCGACGCGCCACGGATAAAGTCCATCTGTCCGCCGACGCCTGAGTACTGCCGCGTGCCAATCGAGTCGGCGCATACCTGGCCAGTCAGATCGATCTCGATCGCGCTGTTGATCGCGGTGACCTGCGGGTTGCGTCGGATCACGGCGGTGTCGTTGACGTACGCGACGTCGAGCAGCGCGACCTGCGGATTGTCGTCCACGAAATCGTATAAGCGCCGCGAGCCCATCACGAAGGTCGCGACGATCTTGCCCGGATGCACGCGTTTCTGCTCGCCGGTGATCACGCCCCGCTCCACCAGATCGATCACGCCGTCGGAAAACATTTCGGTGTGAATGCCCAGGCGTTGGTGCGAGCCCAGCGCGGCCAGCACGGCGTCCGGGATCGCGCCAATGCCCATCTGAAGCGTCGCGCCGTCGTCGATCAGCGCAGCGCAGTGCCGGCCAATCGCCTGCTCGATATCGGTTAGCTCATGCGGCGGCGTTTCTGGCAGCAGCAGATCCACGGCCACAGCGGCGTCAATCTCGCGCACATGAATCAGACCGTCACCGTGGGTGCGCGGCATCTGCGGGTTAACCTGCGCGATCACATAGCGGGCGCTTTGGACGGCGGCACGGGACAGATCCACCGACACGCCGAGCGAGCAAAAGCCGTGCTGGTCCGGCGGCGACACCTGAATCAGCGCGACATCCAGCGGCAAAATCCCGTTGCGGAAGAGCGCCGGTGCCTCACTGAGAAACACCGGGATGTAGTCCGGTTCGTGGGGCGCAGCGGCGGCGCGAAGATTAGACCCGACAAAGAGCGCGTTGGTGTGAAAGCTCTCCGCGTAGTCGCGCGAGGCATAGGGTGCCGGTCCCTCGGTGTGAATATGGAAGATCTCAACACCGCGTAGCTCGTCTGCTCGTTGCATCAGCGCGGCGATCAGCTCCTGCGGCGCAGCGGCAATACTATGGATAAAAACGTGGTCGCCCGATTTAATCACAGAGATTGCGTCTTCAGCAGATACCCATTTCATACATGCAGTCCTTCGATGATCGATGATGTTCCTTGATCAAACAACTGCCTGAGAGTCCACACTCCCAGGCAGTTGCACGTCATCAGAAAACGATTGTTAGATTGGTTGTGGTGCGTGGAAGAGACGCTCGCGAGTGCGGCGGGCCAGCAGCTGCTCGATCGGGCGGGCGAAGTAGTCCAGGCCATAGTAGCCGGCGTTAGCCCCGACCAGCGTGATCACCAGGCCGATCGTAAGCAGCTGGGGCAGTGTGCTAACCGCGCCGGCCAGGAAGAGCGCCAGCGCCATCAGCACGCCCATGAAGGCCGAGAAG
>JAFAYS010000351.1 GCA_019240175.1 Chloroflexota bacterium
GACCGTGACTTTATCGATCAAGCGATCGTTGTCCTCGACCTCGACTGAGCGTACCCGGCTGGTGATCGACTGTGCTTCCAGGGTCACCTGGACAAACGGCTGCTGGCTATTTGCTGCGGGCGGCATGGCTAGAACCTGCGCGTGCGAATAACCCGACCGATATCTTCACCGCTGGGAACGGACACGGTCGCGCCGGTTGGAATATCGAGCGGGAAGATCACCGGCAGCGCGTCGGCGATGCGCCACCAGGCCGTGCTGGTGCCGTAGTAGCGCCAGGCCAGGTACTCGACGTTTTCCGCGCCGGACAAAATATGCTGGTAGACCTCGACCGTTTGGGGCGGTGGCGGCGTGGGCCGCAGCCCGATCGTCGCGTTGATCTCGCCCTCGGCGTCGGCGGCCTCGTAGATCGGCAGGCTCTGGTAGCGCGATCCGATTGATACAGGCATGAGCGTGCTCCTTGCTACTCGAACAACTTGGCGATCGTGCTGACGACCGGCGTCACCGCCACGACATCGCCGCCAAAGCCTTTGCGATCGTAGCTTTTGGCGACGTCGATTGTGCGCGTGATGTAGTCGACGATCGGCGAGGCGGAGTAGGTTTGCTCTTTGAGCGTGAGGCTGACCTCGGCGCGCTGCGGTGCGCCATCGTCCTTGAAGGCGGTGATCTTGATATTCAGATCGGTCATCACGCAGGCCAGCGAAATATTGCCGTAGACCAGGCTGCACTCGGGCGGCTTGTTCCAGCACGGCACGTCTTTGAAGCCGCTAAACACCAGCTTGCCGACGTCGACCAGATCCCAGGCCGGGTACATAAACGAGCGCAGCACGGCCAGATCCGGATCGATGCTGCCGTTGTAGTGCGTGTCGCCGTCCATCGGGCCGGGCCTGGTCGCGTCGAGCTGAAAATCCAGCGCGATCGTGCGATGATCGCCTTCTTCCGGCTCCAAGGGCTTGGTCGCCACCAGCAGCGAGCCGATCTCCTTGACATCTTTCCATAGCCCGGAAAGCGTGCCCACGAAGCCGCTGCCCGCCGAGGCCTGGTCGAACTCCCAGCGGCCAAAGCTGTTGGCGGGCCGGTAGCGAAAGCTCTTTTTGTCGGACAACATCTCGGGATTGAACTGAAAACGAAATATCAGCGGCGGGACGTTGAAGATGCTGGCGAGATACCCGGTTTTACGCTCCATGTGCTCCTCCTAGGTCGCGGCAAACGGCAAGCCCTGTCCAGGACGGAAGCCGCGTACATCAAGATCGTGCAGATGCTCCATGACGGCCTCGACCAGCTCTTCGACGCGCACCGAGCCCGGCGCGAGCGCCGAGGTTGGGCCGCTGGCAGCCGGTGCTGGTGGCGGCGGCTCCAGCTCGATCGTCACGGCCTCGATCGCGACCGTCGCACGCGCGAGATCGGCGGCGGCCTCGCTCACGATCTGGCCAGGAATCGAGCGGGCGCTGGCCGCGCCGGTGGTTGGCGTCTGCTGGAAATGCTGCGTAATGTTTTGGAGCAGCGAGTCCAGGCCGCCGCCCGACAGCCAGCTCTCGTAGGCTGTCGCGATCCGTTCCAGCCCGGTCTGCGGTCGCGGCGCTTGCTGCGCGGCGCTGAGCGCATCCGCCAGCGATTGCGAGCGTTCGCGCACGGTGCCCAGGCGGCGATCCAGGCTGCGGGTAAAGCCCTGCTCGCCCGTTTCGGCTGCGGTGTTCATCTGCTGGGCGATGCCGGTGAGCGCGCCGGATGCCGCGCCAAAAACATTGCGCAGCTCGCCGGTCACCGTGGTGCTGGCCCGCGCGACCTCGTCGGTTACGGCGGAGATCCGCGACGGCGGCGCGAGCGTTTGCGCAAGATCGAGCGTCGGCAGTGGCGTGTCAGGCGTGGCCGGGCCGGGAGTAACGGCGGTAATGCCCTGCGCCGTGCGTGCCGCCGCCGCGAGTCCTTGCACCTCGCTGTCAGGTAACGCGTCGCCCTTGATCAGCCGGAAGAGCGGCGGGATCAGATTCGGTAGCATCTGCACCACATGCACCACAACCCGGAAAACGAACGAATTGCCCAGCCGTGTCAAAATCGCGCCGATCACGTCGATCAACCACGGCAGCACCGCGTTGATCGTGTCTTGCAAGCCCTGGCTCACAAAGCGCACGATTTCCAGCGCGGCGCCCAGCAGCGTGCCGACAATGCTAAAGATCGACCTGAGCATGGTCGTGACGGCACTGCCCAGAATGCTGAGAATCGAAGCGCCCAGCCGAGCGGCGGCGGCGACCGTGTCGAAGATCGTTACCAGCGCCACGCCGCGCAGCAGAAACACGTTGCGCAGCGCAAATTGCAACATCTCGATAATCGCCAGCCGAATATCCGCGATGCGATTGATGATCATCACGAACGTGCCGATCAGCAGCGGTATGATCAGAATCACGCCGTTGAGCACGCGCGATATGCCTTGCAGCACGCCTTCTGCCGCTTGCAGCATCGCCAGCCAGCGCTGACCGGCGGCGGTTTGCGGCAGATTCGAGGTGGCCGTCGCGCGCTCGGGGCCGCTCGACGCCGACTGAAACAGTCCGGTCAGAGCGCGCACCGCCTCGGTGATCTCGGGCAGCATCGCGGTGGTGCTGGATGTGCTCTCGGGCTCCGGCGTGGTCGGCGTCTCAGGTGTCGGGGCCTGACCACCGGGCCAGATTCGGCTGACGATGCGCTCGACGGTGCTGGCGATCGCTGCGACCTGGCCGAGCATCACCGGCAGGGCCACGCCGCTGATCGTGCCGCCGATCAAGCCGCCAAAAAAGCCGCCGAAGAGCCGACCAACGCCGCCCAGCAGCGCCTGGAAAAATTCGCCGATGCTGCCGCCGGGCGCGAGATCGTTGATATTCACGACATAGACTTTGAGCGCGCCGTCAAACATCGGAGGCGCGCCAAAGCGTGCGCCTGAGGCCAGCGCCGCCGCAAACGTGAAGTTGCCGTAGCGCGCGGTGCTGCGCTCGACATCTTCCAGCGCCCGGCGCGTGAAGCGCAGCTGCGTCAGGATCAGCCCGAGTTGTCCAACGATCGCTTCTTCGGGGTCCACAATTGCATTCCTCAGCTAAGCGGCCTGCTTGCCGCGCACAAAATCTCGACCGGCGCTTTGGATAATCGTTGCTTCACGGCGTTTCTACGCCCAGCACACGCTCGCCGCTGCGGTAGGACTCGGCCACTGCCGTGCGAAAGCGGGCCGCGATCGTTGCCGCCAGCGTGTCGTCGAGATCGCGGCCTGTGGCGCGAATTGTCATGCTGGGCACACGCACCGCGCCGATACGGACGCGTCGCGCCAAAATATGCGGCGACGTCGGCGGCGGTGTGCCAGCTGCCGCGCTGGTTTCCTCGGCGACGATCGCGTGCCAGTAGTGCCGCATCTCGTTGATGTACAGCGGAATCGCCGCGCCCATCAGCTCGAAGCCGCTGTCGATCAGCCAGCGCTCGAAGGTCGCCGCTACGGGATTGGCCGACGCCTGAGCGCCGCGCTCGCTAAGCGCTGCTACCTGATCGCCCAGCGCGGTGTCGGCCAGCTGGTTGGCGTCTGCGACCAGTCGCTGGTAGCGACGCGGCGAGCCAAGCCGCGCGAACTCGTCGGCTGAGCGATCAAACGATGTGCCCAGGCCGCGCAGCAGATCGGTGCCGGCGCCCAGGATGCTCCCCACGCCATCGATCGCGCTGGTCTCGAACTCGCCCAATCGGCGGCGCAGATCGGCGGCGACAGGACCACCGAAAAACGCGTTGTAGATATTGGGAAAGTTCGCGCCGCTGTAGCCGGGTGGCCGCGTGAACATCGGGAAGTCGGCCATGGGCCGCAGCGCAACTCGCAGCAGATCGCGCAGGGCACTCACGCGCCGCCGTACCGCCCGCGCATACTTGCCGAGCCATGGTACCCGGCTTGCGATCGAGAGCGTCCCTAACACCCTGCCCAGCCACTTTTCCATCGCTATCCGCCCCGCAAGCCGCGCAGCGGTCGCGCCGACGCCGAGCAGGTCGCGGATGGTGAATGCTGGCGGGTCGCCGACTTTGTTGATCACCCAGCCGACCACGCCCAGGAAGCTCAGGATCAGCGGCGTGAGATTGAAATCCAGAATCTTGTCGATCGTCTCGAAGATGCGGACGATCACCGACTGCCAGTGGTTGATAAACCCGCTAAAGCGGCCTAAAAAGCGCCGCAGCTGGCCGATGAACTCGCGACCGTACGCGATGCCGAAGCGCAGGTAAAAGCCGACATTGCTTAGCATCAGGATCGCGATCGCGATCAGAAACGATTGCGCGGTGCCCAGGAAGCCCAGCAGCTGGACGCTAAACAGGTCGATCACGCTCCGTCGCAGCTGGAACAGGCGCGCCTCAGCGCCCTGTAGCATCGTCACGACTTTGAACTTGATGCGTAGGATCGCCGCCTGCGCGATGATCGCCAGCGTGCGCGGCAGGATCGGCAGCAGCAGCAGCGCGCCCGAGATGCCCTGCACCACGGTGTCGAACGTGCCCAGCAGCGCCGCCGCATCGAACTCGCCGCCCGCAGCGGGCGCGGGCGTGGCTGTGGCGCTGCTCGCCGGTGTGGCGGAAGGAAACGCTGCTTGCCAGCGCGTGCGGGCCATCGACACCCAGCCGACGAAACGCTTGATCTGAATGCGGCTCTGGCCGATCGCGCCGACCAGCAGCCCGGCTTCGCCAAACAGATCCGAGCCGCGACGCGCGTTGATATCGAACATAGCGGCAGTCGGCGGATTGAAGCGCTCGACCGATTCCAGGATCATTGTCGTGATCGCGCGCAGCATGCCGAAGAAGCGCGGCAGGATCAGGTCTTCACGAATCGCAGTCCCGATCCGTCCAATGCCGCGCACAAAGTCCGCGCCGCCCGCCCGCAGTCCAGCAGCTAAGGTCGGCGGCTCCGCGCCGGGAGCAAGCGCACCTCGCTGGCGCTCCGTGACGGTCAGCGTGACCGCCTCGTTGTAGAAGCGGATCACCGGAAAGCTGCGGCTGTTGCGCTCCAGTTCCTCGAATGCCTTGCGCCGCGTCGCCAGCCAGCGGCCCAACCGCTCAAAGGCACGGCTGATCGTCTGCATCTGCGCACCAATCGGCGCGCGAAATTGCTCGGCGATGCTGGCAAAATCGATCGGCATAAACCACTGCTTTCTCCCGCTGCTTACGGGATCGTCACCATAGCTTTCGGTCTCAGTGTTACGGCGTCGTGGTGTATTGTTCGCGTGCCAGCGCCGCCCGCAGCCGCTCGGACCAGTCGCGCACCTGCGCCGCATCGTTGCCGACCACACGTACACGCAGCCGGTCGACGGTC
>JAFAYS010000360.1 GCA_019240175.1 Chloroflexota bacterium
GGAGATCTTCGCCACCTGTGCGGAGCACGACCTGGCGAGCATCTGCAACAGCCCGCTCGCGATGGGCTTACTCAGCGGTAAGTTCGACAACACCTCGCGCTTGCCAAACGACGATGTGCGCGGCAGCGGGCATAGCTGGGTCGCCTACTTCGCGGACGGCCAGCCACGACCGGAATTTCTGGATAAGCTGACGGCAGTCCGCGAGATTCTCACCAGCGACGGACGCACGCTGGTGCAAGGAGCGCTGGCCTGGCTGTGGGCCCGCAGCCCGCAGGCCGTTCCGATTCCTGGCTTCAAAACCGTGCAGCAAGTCGAGGAAAACGCGCGCGCGATGCAGCATGGCCCGCTCACAGCAGAGCAAGTGCGCGAGATCGAGGAATTGCTGGCACAGCCGGCCTAGCATTAAACAGCCAATGGGAAATACCGACCCGTTGGCTGTCGCTTTTAATAAACTGGCGCAATGGGCAGGATCTGGCGTGATCGATTGATCGATCTCTTCGTGCGCAGTGCATTGCTACACTGTCCGTCAATAACAATCGCGCACGATCGAGATAGCGAGCGTGTGAGCAGATTCATGCCTGATCATCAATACGCAGGAGCGCCAGCTATGAAGCTCAACCATCTTAACCTTGCCGTCACCGATGTCGATGCAGCCCACCAGTTTCTAACAACCTACTTCGACTTGCAGAGCATGACCGGCGGCAATGCAGCCATGCGCGGCCTAATCGACGACAATGGCTCGACACTGATCCTGATGCGGAGCGAGCATACCGACGTTCACTATCCGCGCAGCTTTCATATCGGCTTCACCCAGACCAGCGAGGCGGAGGTGGATGCCCTCAACCAGCGCCTGCGTGATGCGGGCTTCGATGTCCCGGCACCACGACGCTTGCATGGCAGCTGGGCATTTTATTTTCAAGCGCCTGGCGGGTTTGTGATCGAAGTATCCTGCTAGTGCGCGCACGTCGCGCTGCCCTGTGCAACCTCAATACATATACCGATCTTTCTGCTACACTCCTGGTTATTTACATGAGGCATACATGGGCACATTGGCGTATCGGCAATTGGAAGCAGCGGATGCCGAGCAGGTGCGGGCGGTAGCGCTGGCGGCATGGCGCTGGACCTATCGCGATATTTTCGATGCGGCCTTCATCGAACACTTTATCCAAACCAACTACGCGCCGGATCTCCTCCGCCAAACACTCTCCGCGATCGAGCAAGGACAACACTTTTTCGAAGTTGTCCTTGACGATGAGCGCATCGTTGGCTTTTGCCATATGGGGCTGCTGGCGCATGGAGCGCGCCTCTTTCGGATCTATCTCGCGCCTGCCTACATTGGGCGTGGGATCGGTGGCCAGCTGCTCACGCACGCGGAGGCCTGGCTGCATGCCAAAGGTGTACACGAGTATGAATGCTTTGTCCATGCCGCCAACGCGATCGGCAAGCGATTTTATGCCCAGCGCGGCTTTACCCACCAGCCCGAGCACGATCACGATGACGAATGGTATATGCATAAGCAGCTTGTGCCGTAAGTTGAACGTGAGCGTCCGATGGTGCTGGTCGCGCATATGATCTCGCTGTCGGCATATTCCGTGCTAGCTTCATGCTCATACTACAGTTTGTGATCTGCCTGGCGCGCATATGATCAAGGGAGTTTTGCCGTGAAAGTCCAAGGCTCGATCGAATTTACGATCGTGGAGCAAAGCGCCGAGCAAGTTGTCTCGGAAATGCCGGTCACAGACGGAATCAAGAATCCTTTTGGCGTCGCGAATGCCGGCGCGATCTTGTGGTTTGCCGATGTCACCGCGAGTGTGCTGGTGCTGGGCGAGGTTGAGCCTGCGCCTGGCATGAAAGGGTTTCCCCTGGCGATCAGCCTCAACGCCAACTTTCTGTCCAACCAAACGGAAGGCAGCTTCACAGCGACCGCAACCTTTGTCAAAAAGGGCCGAACCGTCAGCGTGGTCAGAACAACGGTGGTCGGCGCTGGGGAAAAGCTGGTGGCAGATATTACAACCAGTCATGTTCTGTCGCAGTAGCTTCGAGGGCATGGCCTAGCAGACGAGGTTGACACATTGCAGCCAGCTAGCGTAGCATCCACGGGAGCGTGAATGCTTTGCAGCAGCGCCAGCGATTACTGAAATGCCTGGCGCGCAACTGACCCAGCACCTGAGATCCAGACGGCGCAGAACTGCGCGGAGGAGCCAGCACGATGAACCAGCAGACTCGCCTGATCTTGGTCGAGGGCGTGCCATTCACCGGCAAATCGACGACTTCGGAGTATGTCACCACGCAGCTCGAACTGAACGGCCACGCGGCGCACTGGGTTTCGGAAGGGGTAATGCTTCAGCACCATTTCCCCAATGTGATGGCGGTGCTTGATCGGCAGCAGATTGTCGCGGAAAGCGCATTACGGGCGGAGTGGCACGTCTTTGTGGAGGACGTGCAGGCCGCAACATCGATCTTCGTGGTGGACAGCGCCCTCTCGTACGCCGCCGTCGATCCGCTGCTGATGGAGGATCGGCCCCTGGCGGCGATCCACGCAGAGCTAAGACATATTGCCGAGCTGTGCGCCACGCTTCAGCCGCGTGTGATCCACCTGACCGGCGATGTCGAGCGCCTTGTGCCGGCCAGTATTGTCGAGCGCGGCGCGGGCTGGCAGCAGCACATGGTTGAGCAAGCCGAGGCGACGCCGTATCAGCAGGCGCGTGGTCGCACTGGTGTCGCAGGCGCAACACGCTTGCAGCATGACTCCCAGGAGCTTCTGCGCGCAGTTTTGGCGCAGGACGGTTGGCCGACGCTGACGCTGGATGTAACGGGCTCAGATCGGACGACACACCAGCGCGCGATCCTGGACTTCCTGGGCCTCGACGAGGCCCAGATTGAACGTCCTGTGCTGGATCGTTCCCTGCTGCAAGCGTACGTCGGCACCTATACCACCGACGATCCCGAGCGAGTTAATAAGCTGCTCTTTGTCCGGCTAGAGGAGGATACGCTCACGCTACATACAAGCAACCAACGCTATGGCCCGCTCGTGCCTGTGTCGACGACGCGCTTCCATCTCCAGGCGTCGCCGTTGGATCTTGAGTTTGTGGTCGAGCCTGGGCTGACGCGAGCCCTCACGCTGCTCACCTCAGACGGCAAGACGCACAGCTACCGGCGCGCTTGAGCGGTGACAGGCATGCATAAAATATCATTTGCCTAGCTGTTAGCGAAACTGACCATCGAGAAGCTTGCATGAATGAAAAGTATATTCCGCTTCATACCTACCCCGGAGCATGGATGTTTACCGAGGAGTCCCTTCCCATCGCCGCCGAGGATTTAGCCTCGATTAAGCCCCTCGATCCAGCGTATAGCAAAACCATGTGGTCACGCCTCGTCACCCCGA
>JAFAYS010000504.1 GCA_019240175.1 Chloroflexota bacterium
GGCCTCGTACCTGTTGATCACCAACAACAGCAAAGCCTACTTCCGCTACTCGGACCCGTCCAAGTACGGCGAGTGGTGGCAGTACGATAACTACAACGTCACGCTGGGCGCTCCGCTGGGCAAGCGTTACGCCATCAGCGGCGGCTGGCGGCGCGACTTCGAGTGCGGCTACGTCACCACCACTCCGTCCGCCCGATCCGGCAAGATCGTGCAGACCTCGTGCGGCTCGACGCCATCGCCGACGCCTGCGCCTTCAGCCACGCCCGCGCCATCGGCGACACCCGCGCCGTCGGCCACACCTGCGCCGGTAACACCAGGCCAGATCACGCTGCCGGGTAAGTTCCAGGCCGAAGACTACAAAGCCGGCGGCAACAACACCGGCTACATGGACAGCAGCAGCGGCAACTCGGGCGGCCAGTATCGCTCGGATGACGTCGACATCCAGCGAACCTCCGACGGCGAAGGCACCTACAACATCGCCTATGTCACGGCGGGCGAGTGGCTGGCCTACGATGTGAACGTGACCGCGAGCGGCAACTATACCTTCGGCACACGCGTGGCAACGCCACACAGCGGCAAGCGCTTCCGGATCGAGGTCGACGGTGTCAACGTCAGCGGCTCGATCAATGTGCCGAACACAGGCGGCTGGCAAAACTGGCGCGATGTATGGACCGGCTGGATTCCGCTGTCGGCGGGCAACCACACGATCCGCTTCGTCGCCGAGACGGATGCATTCAACACCAACTTCTTCAACGCCATACGTCAGTAATCATCTTCAATAGCCCGAACAGCGAAAACGACCGGACATGCGCCGGTCGTTTTTGTTTTGGCGGCAAGATCGGCTAGGAAGGGGCAGCAGTTGCCTGGTCTGCGTGAGGCGACACGATCGACTGTGCGGCGCGGTCACGCAGCGTAGCCTGCATCTGCGCAACATCGTGGGGCGTGGAGCGCGCTGCCAGCCAGAAGCACAGACCAGCCGGCAGAAAGAAGAGCTGAAACAGCGTCAGGCCGATCGCGTAGTTGTCGGGCGTGGGAATGCTGCGCTGGAGCCAATCAAAGATGCGCGTCACCAGAATCACGCCGATCGCCGCGCCGATGTTGTTGGCCAGATTAATGAAGCTAAACGCCGTGCCGCGATGCTCCGGCAGATTGACCTCGCTAACCATCGCAAACCAGTTGGGCGCGTTGGTCGCCTGAAATACTGTCGCCAGCGTCGATGCCAGCAGTGCCAGCCAAAACCAGGGATTGCCGCCGAGCTGCTGGCCCAAAATCTCGCTGGCGCTGCCGTCCAGCCGGCCCATCAGCGGCAGCGGCAGCCAGAAGAGCGCGATGTAGCAGGGCAGCGCCAGCCAGAAGCCATACGCCGCCAGCAAGGCGCGGGCGCGAGGATAGCGCGCTTGCAGTCGATCGCCAAGCCAGCCCCACGCGATCGAGATCACGCCGCCAAGCTGCAGCACGACGATCAGCAGCGCCGCCACTCCCGTCGCTCGTGCGCCATCCAGCCCCTGAGTGAGCATTCTGGCCGCCAGCAGTGCCGGCAGCAGCGACAGTGCCCCAAACGCGAACTGTGCCAGAAAGCCTTGCAGCATCAGCCAGCGATTGCTCGACTTCGCCAGGATCAGCGGCAGGTCGGCAAACTGAATCCGGTAATCGTAGTCGATGCCCTGGTCGGCGAGATTCTGAAGCGCGGCCTCAGCGCCACCTTTGCGCGGCGCAACCGTGAACAGCGCGGCGATCGAGCAGACACCGCCAACCGCCGCCATCACGCCGAAGGGCGTCGACCAGGCGGCACTCACAGGCAGCAGACCGATCAGCAGCCCGCCGCCCAGCGCGCCGATGCCTTGCGCCAGCCCCCACAGCCCCAGCAGCACGCCACGCCAGCCAGGCGCGACAATATCGGTGATTACGCTGTAGCCTACCGTCGAGATGCAGCCCAGGCCAAGACCCGCCGCCAGCATCAACAACAGCAGCTGTGTGTAGGACTGAGCCAGAACGATCAGACCAACCGGCACGACCCAGGTGAGCGTGCCCAGGATCATCAAGCGCCGACGATCGCTCTGGTCGCTGCGATAGCCCCAGAAGACTGCAGTCAGCGCCAGTACCAGCCGGTTCAAGCCGATCGCCAGACCCAGATCCTGGCTCGCCACATTCAGCTCGGCCCCGATGCGCGTCGTCAGCGCCGGCAGCAGCGCCAGCACCGTATTGTCGATACTCGCCATCACCACAAACAAGATCACCGTATAGATCCGCCGCACAGCGCAACCTCCTCGTGCGCTCGGATTATATCAGCCGCCTATCAGCAAGATGATCAAAAATTGACACTGCGCTCCCGTAACTTTGGCCGGTCTGAGGCGTTGTAGTAAGTACAGTACTATCAGCGACGTAGCAAAAGTACTGCGTAATCACAGCGTTTCTTTAGCTCGTCGCCAGGCAGCGGCAGAGCGCCCCCCGTGTGGCAGGCTGTGTGGTGCATAGTTGTACCCACACAGGGCTCAACGATCCCAGTCGCTCCCAAATCGAGCGGTTCTTGAGTGAGCCAGCTATGGTCAAGCTCGCGACCAGGCTTGCTCAATCACTGGCATGTGTTGTTGTTTACAACAATCGGGGCATAAGAAATCGGCAATTATCGATCAAGCAATTATTTATGGTAAGAGAAGGTGGGAAACATGCTGCGTCTTAACCGATACATTCTGGCGCTCGTACTATGGCTGTCGTTTTTGTTCAATATCGAGCGACTTGATCTTGATATCGGCAGGCCAGATGTATTTAATATCTCATACGGTGCATATATTGCCGCCGTCGTGATGATTATCGTCGGCCTCACTCTGCCCCAGTGGCGGCGACGATCGCACTGGCTCGTGGGCGTACTCGCCGTGGTGTCGTTCATCGTCGCATCCTCGATCGACGACCGTCCGGCCTGGGGTGGCGGGTACACCTATCTCTCGCTGTTTGAGCTGTTTGCGATCATCACCACGGCCACGCTGGCGTTTCTCGTCGGGCGGCTGAGCGCCGATTTTATCGACACGGTACGCAGCCTGATCTTTACCGATACCGAAGGCCGCGTCTACGACATCAACGAGGCCGAGAACTTGATCAAGCGCGAGATGCAGTACACGCGCCGGGTGAATCGTCCGCTGAGCATTCTGGTGCTGGAGGCCGATGCTAACGGAGCCCGCCCCAACTTGCAGGCGACGGCTCAGGAGATTCAACGGCTGCTGGCCAAGCGCTACAGCATGATGGCGCTGGCACGGCTGATGGGCCGCACACTGCGCCGCACAGATTTTATTCTGGATCACGCCAAAGAGGGACGGTTGGTTCTAGTGGCACCGGAAATGCATGCGGAGCAAACTGCATCGATTGTAGAGCGACTGAACGAGCAGGCTCAGCGACGGCTGGGTATCTCGCTGCGCTCCGGCGTTGCAAGCTTTCCCGATCAGGGCGTGACCTTTGAAGAGCTGCTGTATCAGGCCGAGCAAGACATGCGGCCCAGCAGCACAAATCGCCGTGGTCAAGACGACCTCGATCAGCGTGGATCAACGACCGAACAATTGCCGGTACTCGATGGCGCTACCGTGCTTGAGACCAGCGCGGAAGTTCAGCGCGTCTAGCGCGCCGCTTCCGACGTATGTTGTGACAGCATGCACAATCTAGTATTCGACACATGAAGGAATGAACAGAGGAGCACGGTAATGGCGCTATCCCAGCTAACAGTTCGTGAAGAAGCCC
>JAFAYS010000593.1 GCA_019240175.1 Chloroflexota bacterium
TTCAGCGGCTGCTCCGCGCCCATCAGCACCGGAATGTTCCGCCGAGGCGCGACGGTGTCCAGCACGGTCAACACGTTACGCGTGGCATTTTCCAGCGAGGTATTGCCGGCAACTGTACAAATACCGAGCAGCTCATAGGCATACTGCCGCTGGCTGAGCAGCCAGACCAGCGCCGAAGCGTCGTCTACGCCGGGATCGGTATCGATAACCAGGGCGGTCGATCCGTTTGCGGCTACGTCGTCTTGCTTGAATGTCGATGGTGAGCTTGCTTGCGCTTGGGCTGCGGCAGCCTCGAAAAATGATTCGTTCAGGCCGAGCGCCGCACATACAGCGAGCAAGCCTTTTCCACTCCGCGTCAGAAACGTCCGCCGATCGTGGTCCATAGTATGGTAGCTCCTTAGATGTTCGCCACGTTTGGGATGGCCGGCACGCGATCGGGGGTGATAGCGCGCGGCAACGTGGTGCCAGCACGATAGTACTGGCTGCGAGGGAATGTGATGGTAGTATACGCGGGAACTAGCACCCCCTGTTTCCTATTTATGTATGTCCAGAGGTTCATTCAGCGGGAGGAGCGTAGTGTTCTCTCACGTGCTACGGCATCGCGTGTTTTCTCGGGTGATCCGTCGTCTGCTGCGTAACTGGCGTCCGCTGGAGCCGATTGTGCTCCTAACGCTGATCTTTGCCGTGATTCTGATCATCGTCGGCACCGTCAGCTTGATCATGCGTGACGCCGATGAGATCGTCATCGCGATCGACTTTATCGTTGGTGGACTCCTGTTGTTGATGGGACGCTGGATGATTCGCAGCCCCCAGGCGATCACGCCGCGTGTGATTGTGGTGGCCTTGATCACGATCGGCAGCTTCATCGGCATCGCGTTCTCGCCGTTTCCTGCCGCTCGCTCCGCCGGCATGATCCTGCCGGTTCTGTTTGCAGTTGTCGCATCCGGTCGCATTTACCCCATCATCTTCTACCCGCTGGTGGTGGTGATCGGCATGAGCTTGAATATTAGCCCGAGCCAGAATCTCAGCGAGAATGTGAATCCATACCAATACACCGGCTTTGAGTTTGGCTTCGCGCTGCTGCTGTTTCTGGTCATGTGGAGCATTCGTGAGCATGCCGCCTGGCAGGGCGCGCAGCGCGCCGATGCCGCCGCCAAGCTGCAGCAGGAGCAGATCCTGACGACCTTTATGCGCTTCATCGCGCATGAGCTACGCGGCACCGCGTCCGTGCTCTCCGCCCTCGCGCCAACCCTGGAAACACGCCTGACTGCGCCGCCCCAAACCTTGACCCAGATCGATGGGCAGGCCGCTTATACTGCTTACGCCGACACCACAAAGCGCATCAATGATCTACTCCAACGGCTATTGATTATCACGCGAACTGGAGTATTATCATCAGAGCAGATTCAGCCGGTCGCGCTCGCGCCGCTGCTGCTGGACGCCGCCAACGAGATCCGCGCGCTGGACGTGCCGGTCGAGATCACGCTCGACATGCCGCCGGATCTTGAGGTCGTCGCCGATCCCGCCTACCTGTCGATGGCCTGTACCACGGCGCTACGTAACGCCGCCGAGGCCATGCAGCTCACGGAGCATCCAGTCATCACGATCCGGGTGTTCCAATCTGAGCACGACACCACTATTCGCATCGAGGACTCGGGTCCAGGCTTTCCACCGCATCTCCTGACTCAACTCCAGTCGGTAGGAACGGAGAGCGCCTTACCCGTTGGCATGTTTACAACGAAAGTTAGCGGCACCGGCCTGGGCTTGCCGCTGATGGATCGGGTGGCACGGCTGCACAACGGCTACTTCAGCTACGGCAACCTGCCGAAGGGCGGCGCGTGGATTCAGATGGTGCTGCCCAACAAGCCAGCCGAGCCCGCGCTTGATCACACGCTGCGCAACGAGCCAAACATCGCAACCATCACTACATAGGAGCATTGTGAGCATATGGGACCAATGGGCACCGCCGCTATCACCCGAACACCGGTTATCATCGTTGAAGACAACATCGGGATTGCGTTCTTGCTGGCCGAGCAGCTGCGCGCCGAAGCTGAGCAGCTGCACGCCTTTGACATGGACGGCCAGCATCAGATCGTCGCCAGCGGCTACCGATTGCTCCGCACGCTCGACGCTCAGGTAGAACAGACCGTCCGTTTGATTATTCTGGACTATATGCTCTCCGACGGCGAGTGCCTGCCGGTGCTGGCGCGGCTGCGCGACGAGGAAGGCAAGAACGCTCATCCCGCGCTCCACCCCGAGGCCCGCATCATCGGCTGGAGCGCCAACGAGCAGTCGGTGACGACCTTTCGCGCCGCCCGCGCCGACGGCTTCATCTCCAAGCATCGCGATCCAAAATTGCTGATCCAGGACGTGCTCCATACGCTCCAGCGGCTCCACAACGCCGATTGGTTCGAGCTGCGCTAGCCCAAGCGCGCCGGCTCTGCCCCGCGATCTCAACTTGCGACACGAGGCGTCGTCCGCTGAACCGGCGTCTCGTCCAGTTGCGCCCCATCTGCCGCCAACGCCACGCGTGCTAGAATGGCGCGACACGAGCCGCCGTCCGCATGGGCGCTCCGGCTCGCTCAGCAAAGGAAGAGATCGTATGACCAGCTCCTGGACTCGCGCCGCGATCGCGAAGATTCACGCCGATTTCAATCGCTCAGCCGATACACATCTGATCCATCTGCCGCTTCCGGCCACGCCGCAGATCCAGCTTTATATGAAAGACGAGTCGACGCATGTGACCGGCAGCTTGAAACATCGCCTGGCGCGCTCGCTTTTTTTGTACGCGCTGTGTAACGGCTGGATCAATCAAGAAACGCCGATCATCGAGGCCTCGTCGGGCAGCACCGCGATCTCGGAGGCCTACTTTGCGCGCCTGCTGGGCCTGCGCTTTATCGCCGTGATGGCCAAAACCACGTCGCCGGCCAAGATCAAGCGCATCACACAGTACGGCGGCGAGCATCTGCTGGTGGACGATCCCAGCCTGGATCGCCAGGCCGCGCAGCAGCTCGCGGATGAGATCGGCGGCCACTTTATGGATCAGTTCACCTACGCCGAGCGCGCCACCGACTGGCGCGGCAACAACAATATCGCCGAGTCGATCTTTCAGCAGCTATCTCAAGAGCCGCATCCGATCCCGCGCTGGTTTGTCTGCGGCGCGGGCACCGGCGGCACCTCCGCGACGGTCGCGCGCTACATCCGCTACCAGGGCTACGCTACCCAAGTGTGCGTCGTCGATCCCGAGCGCTCGGTCTTTTACGACTACTATCACAACCGCGATGCCGGCCTGCGGCTGCACGGCAGTTCCGGCATCGAGGGCATCGGCAGGCCGCAGGTCGAGCCGTCGTTTTTGCCGCACTGCATCGATCGCATGCTGCGCGTGCCGAACCATGCATCGTACGCGGCGCTGCACTTTCTGGCCGAGCTGACCGGGAAGCGCTGCGGCGGCTCGACCGGCACCGCGCTCTACGGCGCGCTACAGCTGATCGCCGAGATGGCCCGGCGCGGCGAGAGCGGCTCGGTGGTGCTGCCGATCGGCGACGCGGGCGAGCTGTATCTCGACAGCTACTACAATCCGGCCTGGCTGGCCGAGCAGCGC
>JAFAYS010000718.1 GCA_019240175.1 Chloroflexota bacterium
ACGCCTCACACGTCAGTTGGTCAGGTGCACCTCAACACGGCGACAAAAAATCGAGGGTGCGATAATCACCACTCGATGCGTTGCGCGTTGTTGAGAGGTTTGCCCCGAGGGGCGAAACCGATGTCGTTGTTGACGACTGCTGAAATATACCACCGCTTTTTCAGATTGTCAAATCTGGACGATTGGTTTTTTCAGCCGCTGCTCATTGCTGTTTCATTGACTGTCTCAGCGAAGCAACGGGGCGTAGTATAGCACGATTAACGAACTTGTCAAACGAGTATAGCGAACTCGAATCAGAGCGCGTAATACGCCGTTCCAGCCTGCAAACAAGCCGATGAGCCATGCTAGAATAGCATCCAGACATTTTAGGAGAGGTTCAGCTATGCATCCGATTCGGATTTTGATGAAGCGTATGATCGACTACGCTGGCCTTTTCCCTCCAGCCGAGCTAGATATGCCCTCGGCGGTCGCCAACTATGCGACGTATCGTGACTCAGCAGCAGCCTGGGCGCTAGGCCGCTTTATCATGTCGGTTTCACGCCTTGGCGAGTTTGAGACAGCCGCTCAACATCTCTTGCCCGACGCTCAAACGTTAGCTCCCTGGCAATTGAGCGTGCTCGGCACCAATGATCTTCACGCCGATCTCGCAGCAATCCAGGACTTCAACGATCGGTACGCTCAGCGCGCGATCATCGACACGATCGAGCTAAAAGCCAGCCAGGCCAGCGAGATCAATGCCGCGATGGTGATATTGCCCGAGCAGATCACGCCATATTTTGAGATCCCGATCGTGGATGATTCATCCGCATTGATCGAGGCTATTGGGCGAGCGGGCGGACGCGCCAAGGTGAGAACTGGCGGCACGACGCAAACGATGTTCCCATCAGCTGAGGATCTGCTGCATTTCATCAGCGTGTGCGTAGCGCGGCAAGTTCCGTTCAAGGCTACAGCTGGGCTACATCATCCGCTGCGCTCGCAGTACCGACTAACCTATCAGCCCGATAGCGAGCGGGGCACGATGTACGGCTTTCTCAACGTTTTCTTGAGCACCGCCTTCCTGGCTGCTGGAATGAATGTTGATGAAGCAATGCAGGTCCTGATCGAAGAATCACCCGAGGCCTTCCAATTTAACGATAGCGGCATCGATTGGCGTGGGCGGCGACTCACTGACGAGTTGCTGGCGAACGCGCGCGAGCAGCTGGCGATTTCCTTCGGCTCGTGCTCGTTCGAAGAGCCAATCGATGATTTGAAAGCGATGAAGCTTCTATGAGTTACACGGTCAACGAATCCCACAATTCCCAGCTGCGCTGCTGGGTCGCGTCCGCACACAATCCCAACACCGACTTTCCGATCCAGAATCTGCCGTTTGGCGTGTTTCGGCGCGCGGACAGCGATGAGGCTGCGCGAGTCGGCGTGGCGATCGGCGATCAAATTCTGGATCTAAGCGCCTGTCTGCGTCAGAGCTTGTTCGACGGATTGGCAGCGGAGGCGGCGCAGGTTTGCGATCAGCCAACACTCAACGCACTGCTGGCACTCGGACGTAGCCATTGGTCGGCGCTCCGCCAGCAAATCAGCGCTGTATTGCGCGAAGATGGTCAGGCGTATCAGCGCGATCAGGAAATCGGCACAAAGATCCTCTTGTCGATGCATGATGCCGAACTGCTGCTGCCGGTTCAGATCGGCGACTACACCGATTTCTACGCTTCGGTGCATCACGCGACCAATGTGGGAAGCATGTTTCGCCCGGATAACCCGCTGCTGCCCAACTATAAATATGTGCCAATCGGCTACCACGGGCGAGCGTCATCGGTGGTGGTGAGCGGCGCGCCGGTGCAGCGCCCTAACGGTCAGACACGCGCTCCTCAGGCCGATGCGCCAAGCTTTGGGCCGTGCAAGCTGCTGGACTACGAGATGGAGATCGGGCTGTTTGTGGGGCCGGGCAACACACTGGGCCAGCCAATTCCGATCGATCAGGCGGAGGAGCAGATCTTTGGCCTTTGCCTGGTCAACGACTGGTCGGCGCGCGACATCCAGACCTGGGAATATCAGCCGCTGGGTCCGTTTCTCGCTAAAAGCTTTGTCACAACAATCTCACCCTGGATCGTCACGCTGGAAGCGCTCGCGCCATTTCGCGTGCCGGCCTTCAAGCGCGCGTCCGACGATCCACAGCCGCTGTCCTATCTCGATTCATCAGCCGATCGCGAGCAGGGCGGCATCGATCTCACCGTCGAGGTGTATCTGGCATCGCAACAGATGCGCGATGGCGGCGTAGCACCTCAGCGCCTCAGCCGAGGCAGCTTCGCCAACATGTACTGGACGATCGCGCAGATGCTGACGCACCACGCCAGCAACGGCTGCAACCTGCGACCGGGCGATCTGCTGGCCAGCGGGACGGTCTCGGGCGCAAGCCGCGATGAGCGCGGCTGCTTGCTTGAGCTAACCTGGCGCGGCGCGGAGCCGATCGAGCTGCCGAGTGGCGAGACGCGCACATTTTTGCAGGACGGCGATGAGATCATTTTGCGCGGCTACTGCGAGCGCGCGGACGCTGCGCGCATCGGCTTCGGCGAAAGTCGCGGCGTGGTGCAACCGGCAGTCGCGCAGTCGCGCTAAGCTACAGGACACCGACCATGAATGATGTTTCACTGTTTCACGGGCCGAACGCGGGCTATGTGCTTGAGCTGTACGAGCAGTATCAGCGCGATCCGCAGTCGGTCGATCCTGAAACACGCGCGTTTTTCGAGCAGTGGACGCCCGAGCAGCCGACCGATACGGCAGTTGCGCCGCCGCCACTTGAGCACGCCGTCAAACGCAGCCCGCTGGATGTCACGCACACCGTGAGCGCGGCGCGATTGATCCGCTACATTCGTGAGCTGGGCCACCTGGCGGCGCGGATCGATCCATTGGGCAGCGAGCCGCCCGGCGATCCCGGACTCGCGCCCGAGATCCACGACGTGACCGAGGCCGATCTGGCGGCGCTGCCGGCTGAGATTGTGCGCGGGCCGCTGGTCGAAGGAGCCGGCAACGCACTGGAAGCGATCACGCGGCTGCGCGAGGTGTACTCGGGCACAGTCGGCTACGAGACCGATCATATCCAGAACTACGAAGAGCGCGCCTGGATTCGCGAGGCGATCGAGAGCCGGCGCTTCTTCGAGAACTTCGACGCCGAGCGCAAGCGCGACCTGTTGCAGCGGCTGACCGAAGTCGAGGTTTTTGAACGCTTCTTGCATCAAACCTTTGTCGGGCAAAAGCGCTTCTCGATCGAGGGCACCGACATGCTGGTGCCGATGCTCGACACAATCATTCGCAACGCCGCGACTGCCGGCACGCGCGAGGTCGTGATGGG
>JAFAYS010000722.1 GCA_019240175.1 Chloroflexota bacterium
CTGCATCACCAGATCCGAGAGGCAGTCGCCGTCGCGGTTGAGCGACGGGATCACCAGCGGCTCCTCGCCCGCCGTCAGCAGCAGGGCGTAGGTCGCGTCGATCAGCTGCGGCGAGTAGCGCACGTCCGGGTAGCGCTCGTGGGCGGCGTCCATCTCTTCTTTGAGCATGCCCTCGTAGATCGGGCTGACGGTGTACTTGGGACCGCCAAAGACTTTGCCGTTGACGCGCTTGGCCTGCTGAAACGCAAACTCCGCGACCATTCGGCAGGTACGGCGGCTGATCTTCTCGGTGCGAAAGGCCCACTCGTCCAGGCCCTCGCCCTCGCGCCACTCTTTCGCGCCGTAGGCATCGTCGACGGCCATGCGCACCACCGAGATCGGCGCGAACACACCGCCGACCGGACGGATGCCGGGGATGCGTCGTCCGGTGCGCAGGATCACGGTGCCGTCGATCTCTTTGCGCAGGATCGCGTTGGGGCTGCCGACGTCGTTCTTGGTCTCGGGCGTAATCGTTGCCGCCTTGAGGCCAAGGCCGGTCTCTTTCATGCGGGCGGCGGCGTCATGCACCACCTGATTGTTGGTCTCGCGGCGCTTCTCAAGGCTGAGATCGAACCGCTCAAAGGTCAGATCCACTTTGATAACCGACGGATCGAGGACGCGCAGTGCTTCCTCAAGCAGCTCCTGGCCGGTCTGATCGCCTTCGAGCACAACGATGGTTGGTGTTGCCATTATTCAGCTCCTTTGCTATCTATGTTGATGTCAGGCATGGTATGAAACGGGGCCATTGTAGCATAGACAGGCCCTCACCCCCGGCCCCTTCCCCGAACCTCGGTCGGCTTTGCCCTCGGTTGCGGCAGGCGAGGGGAGACGCTGAGAAAAAGTGTCTATTCTCCAAATCGCACCCGGAACGAGCGAATCTCAAAGGGCCGGATTGCGAACTGCAGCGTGTTGCCGGCGATGATGAGATCGTTGGCCCTCACCCCCGGCCCCTTCCCCGAACCTCCGCCGGCCTCGGCGTCGGTTGCGGCAGGCGAGGGGGAAGTTTCGGTGCTTTGTTCTTTGTTCTCTGTTCTCTGTTCCTCGTTAGGTTCTAGGTTCTGGGTTCTAGGTTCTTCCAAAAGATTGCATTCTTCCGCCTCCCGGATCGGCTGGGCGAACGTTAGCGTTACCGGGCCGCGCTGGTTATGTGCCTCATACACGCGCACGATCACGCCGTCGCCGTCTTCCGCCGTTTTGATCGTATCCAGCATGACGTGTGCCGCATCACAGTGGGCAAATGATGCGCGATCTTGGCCTGGCTGGCGCTCGACGGCGGCCTGCGGACAATACGCGATCAGCGGTGTGTTCAGCTCGGCGGCGCGACGCACAACCTCGCCTTCGCGCCAGTCGCCGGCGTGCGGCAGCAGTGAGTACGTGAAGCGGTGGAGGCCCTGGTCGGCGTTGGGATCGGGATTCACGCCCGACTTCAGCAGCGTCAGGCGCAGCACATTCATATGCAGATCGTGGCCGTACTTGCTGTCGTTGAGCAGCGCCACGCCGTAGCCGCTCTCGGACAGATCGATCCAGCGGTGGGCGCAGGTTTCGAAGCGCGCGACGTCCCACGAGGTATTGCGGTGCGTCGGTCGCTCGACTGCGCCGAACTGGATCTCATATGTGGCGCGCGTGGCATTGATCGCAACCGGGAAGCCGGCCTTGAGCAAAATCTGGTGCTCGTGCCAGTCGATCTCGGTCGCAAAATCGATGCGCGGCAGGTCGCTGTAGATCAGGATGCGCTGGCGAATCGTGGAGTTGAGGAAGCGCCTTGTGATCTCGACGCCGCCACGAATCGGGCCGTTCTCGCACACGTGAATGTGTGTGACATCCTGGATCGGATACGGCTTTTCGGCGTAGAAAATATCGATGTCCCACGCGTCGTAGTTCAGCGGTCGGTCCTCGTAGGCGATCAGCTGGTTGGCGGTCTGGCCCGGCTCCAACACGTCGCGGTCGTAGCGCTTGTCGTAGATCGCGCTGATCTCGCCGTTGTTGTCCAGCTCGATGCGGAAGAACTGATTTTCCAGCAGCCCGGTCGAGGTCATCAGCTGGGAACTGGGAGGGCTGATCTCAGCATGGAGCAGATCGGTCAGGCCATAGCTGGCGGCGCTGAACCCAGCTACCAGCACGCCGCGCTCGCCGTCGAGGTTTTCAATCGATTGCACTGCCAAGCGCGCGTCATCGCCCAAGCTTTCGGCGAGCGTCTGCGGCACGAAGAGCGGATCGCTGCGCTGCCAGCCGAGCGTGTTGATAGCCAGGATCTGGGCATCGCTGCCAGCCGTGAGCGTCGCCAGCGCCGTGTCGCGCACCTGCTGCCCGATACGCATGATCTCCGCGAAGTGCTGGCGCGCGTCCTCGTATACCTCGGGGATCGACGAGCCGGGCAAAATGTCGTGGAACTGGTTGAGCAAGATCAGCTTCCAGCCCTCGTTGATCAGCTCGCGCTGCGTATCGCCGCCAAACGCGGCCCAGGCCGCCAAAAATTCCGCGTCGTGGAAAAGCTGCTCGGCGCGGCGATTGGCCTGCTTGATCCAGGCCTGGCTGGTGTAGGTGCCGCGATGATACTCAAGATACAGCTCGCCGACCCAGGTCGGCAGTCGCGGATCGTTGTCGACGCGCTGATGCAGCCGCTCGAAGTACTCCGCCGCGCTGCCGTAGCGCACCTCGGGCATGTTTGGCAGATCGCCCAGCCGCCGCACCATCTCAAGCTGATCTGCGGTTGGACCGCCGCCGCCGTCGCCGTAGCCCATCAGATACAGCAGATCGTCGTTGACCGGCTTTTGGCGATATTCGCGCCAGGCGCCCGCGATCGCTTTGGCCGTGACCTCGCCGTTGTAGGTGTAGTAGCCGTTGGCCGGATCTGGCGTGGTCACAAAATGCGTCAGCACCGCGCTGCCGTCGATGCCGCGCCAGTGAAACGTATCGAAGGGCATGCGGTTGAACTGGCTCCAGCTGATCTTGGTCGTCATAAACGTGTCGATGCCGCAGCCACGCATGATCTGGGGCAGCGCCGCCGAGTAGCCGAACACATCCGGCATCCACAGCACGCGGTCGCGCAGGCCGAACTCTTCGGCAAAGAAGCGCATGCCGAACAAAAACTGCCGCACCAGCGACTCGCCCGAGGGAATGTTGCAGTCGGCTTCCAGCCACATCGCGCCGATCGGCTCCCAGCGTCCCTCAGCGATGCGCTGTTTGATCTGAGCGTATAGCTCGGGATAATCCTGCTTGGCGAATTCGTAAAGCTGCGGCGTCGAGGCCGTGAAATGATACTCGGGATACAGCTCCATCAGCCGCAGCGCCGTCGCGAAGGTGTGCGCGGTCTTTTGGTGCGTGCGCCACAGCGGCCACAGCCAGGCTACATCGATATGCGAGTGACCGGTGATCGTGATCTTGGGCCGCGTGCCGCCGTCCAGTCCTTCCAGCAGTTGCTCGTCCAGGTAGGCATTCGCCGCGCGCACCGACTCGTAGAACGCGGGCGCGCTGGCCTCGTGGCTGATCGCCGGCCCCGTCGAGCCGACCCAGGTCGCGGGAGCTTCGCGCAGATCCAGCAGGTTGATCGCGGTGTTGAGCCGGTGCAGCATCTGGCTGTAGGCCAGGCTGTTCACGTCGATCTGCTCGATCGTTTGCAGCGCGACGCGCATGGTATGCGTCAGCTGCCAGGTTGGCTCGTCCAGCACGACTAGCTCCAACCCGCCGAAGGGCTGCGTGCGGCTGACATGCGCCTGCACAAACAGCTCGGTCGGCTGCTCCAAGCGCGGCAGCAGCACGATGCGGTGCTCGGCGTCCAGGCCGGCGAAGAGCTGATCGCCAAGAAAGATCTGCGACTCGATCGTATCGCTCGACCACTGGTTGGCGTCGCTGCGCCAGCGGAGATGCAGGGCCACCGGCTGATCGCGCAGCGCGGGCGGAAGCGTGAGCGGCTGGCGCAGCCACACGGTTTGGAGCAGTCCGCCCCACGTCTCGCCGCGCTGAATCGGCTGCCACGCGGCATCGCGCACATGCTCCGGCTTACCGACCGGCAGCGGGCTTTGGGACAGGTAGTGCGTCCCATCCAGCGGCAGAATCTGACGCCAAACAGCCTGTTCGATCAGGCTGAGACGTTGGCGAAGTTTTTCGAGAGTCAGCGGCACGGTGTACTCCTCGGCATAGGCAGAATTTGCTGCACGGCTCCTGGCGGCAGAAGCGATCCGCGACCAAACACACGGCCATGCATCACGATCGGCGGATTGTAGCATAAGGCTTGCCTGCGCCAGAATCGAGAGCGCCGGAAGCTATTGTTTTCGCGTAAATCTCGCTCAGTCGATTTGCGCGATTGTCAATTTCCTGGGAATCGTGAGACAATAAAATCAAGGGATCAAGCAACTTGAATCCTTGTCTTCCCCAAGCGTGA
>JAFAYS010000834.1 GCA_019240175.1 Chloroflexota bacterium
CCACAACGAGTACTTCATCCTCGACTCGCTTCAGCACTGGCGCGACGTGATCGATGATTATGCACATCAGGAAGGTTTGGAGTAGCCGCAGCTACCCGATACACGCAAGCCCTCGCACTACGGTGCGGGGGTTTTTTTGCTGCCAAGCTACATTGCGGCGGGATACGATCTGTGAAAATAGTGGCTGAGGATCTCACCGGGCTTGGCTGGGAGCGCTTCCATGCGAGGATTGAGCACCTGGTACCAGCGTGGCCCCAGGATCTCCGGCGGCAGGTCAAGCCGCGTATTGCCGTGCAGATACAGCTGCTCTAGTGAGCGCAGCGTTTTGATCGAGGCTGGCAGCGCTGTCAGCTGATTGCGATCGAGAATCAGCTCGGTTAGCCGCGCCAACAGCCCGATCGACTCAGGCAGTGCGGTCAGGCGGTTCGCTGCGAGGTCGAGATGCTCTAGCCGCGCCAGGTGTCCGATCGAATCCGGGATCGTCGTCAGCTGATTGCCTGCGAGGTCGAGATGCTCTAGCCGCGTCAGGTGTCCGATCGAGCGTGGCAGCGCGCTCAGCCGATTGCCCGCCAGATTGAGCGATCGCAGCCGTGTCAGCTGGCCGATCGACTCTGGGAGTGTGGTCAAGCGATTGTCGGCGAGATCCAGATGCTCAAGCTGGGTCAGCTGGCCGATCGACTCTGGCAGGCTGGTGAGCTGGTTACTGGCAAGATTAAGCGTCCTAAGCTGTGGCAGCCGCCAGATCGACTCTGGTAGGGTCGCCCGACTCATGTGCGACAAGTCCAACTCCATCGCAGTGCCTCCATGAGCGCAAACTGAGGCTGCGGGAACCTCGCATTGGTACTTCAAGAATACGTCTTCCCAAACGCTAATACAATGAGCTTGAACTGATACAAGGCCGGCGATGGCTCACCGCTGCTGTGCGTCGCCGCAAGCTGGAAAGCGCTTTCTTGGGAGTGCCATCATAGGAGGCAACAAGATCGCCGGGATGTTGAAGATGCGACGCGATCACGCTGGTGCTACACCAACCATTGGCTATGGGTCAGGTGATGAATGGTTGTGGCGCGCGGTCGATCGGATCGTCGAGCGTGGTGCTACAACATGGAGCAGCGAGAAGCGTAATGGGAACTCACGGCCATCGGCATGGAGGCGAGAGTCTTGGACGCGCGGGCTGGTCATCGACAGTGCCATGGACACAATCGTCGATCATTGGCGCTAGTTTATGTGGTTTGCAGGTGGTTGTCAAGTGCGAAGAACCTAGAACCTAGAACCCAGAACCTAGGGAGAACCAAACTTTCCCCTCGCCTACCGCAGGTGCCCTCGGGGCCTGGAGAGGGGGTGACCCGCAGGGTCGGGGGTGAGGGCCAAGAACGAGGATAACGCTTTCCAGTTTGGGCGGATGAATTGACCGCAGGGGCGTGATGTATCACGCCCTGGCCTCTCTGTTGTCAAGCTTTTTTACACCGTTCGCGCGAGCTGTAGAGGTGCGCTGCGGGCGCTAGGGGCGAGGGGCAGCCGCAGGGTGACAATCGTTCCCTGACCGGCCTCGCTGGTCAGCGCAACCTGGCCGCCGTGGCTCTCGACGATGCTTTTAACGATCGCCAGGCCCAGCCCAAAGCCGCCGCCGGCCCGTGTGCGCGCCTGATCGATGCGGTAGAAGCGATCCCACACATGCGGCACATCCTCGGCGGGAATGCCGATGCCGGTATCAGCGATCTGCACGACGGCTGAGTCTTGCTCGGCCTCAACGGTGACGCTGACAGCGCCGCCCTCGGGCGTGTACTTGCGCGCGTTTTCAAGCACATTCAGCAGCACCTGCCGCAGCCGGTCGCCATCGCCGCTAACGATCACGCCATCCATTGCTCGCAGCTGCCACTGATGTCGCGGCGCAAGGTCGCGAAACTGCTCCACAAGATCATGCGCCAGGCTGTTGAGGTCGATGTCGTTGCGATGGAGCGTTGGCTGGCTGTCGAGTCGCGAAAGCGTCAGCAGATCGTCGACAAGCCGGCCCATACGCTCAAGCTCGCTATTCATCCGCTGAAGCGCGCGGCGCTGCTGGGCAGGATCGGAGGCGGCGCCCAGCATCAGCAGATCGACGTTGCCACTCACAGCCGTCAGCGGCGTGCGCAGCTCGTGGGCAGCATCGGCAATGAAGCGGCGCTGCGTGGCGAAGGAGCTTTGCAGCTGCCTGACCATCTGATCGAAGGTCGAGCCCAGCACGCCGATCTCGTTGCGGCTGCGCAGCTCCGTACGCGCGGTCAGATCGCCATGGCCGACGCGCTGGCTGGCATGAATGACCCGCTGCAAGGGATTGAGGATCGTGCGCGTTGCCCACAGGCTCAGGATCAGCGCCGTGAAGCCGACGATCAGCGTGCCGAGCACCAGCGCGACCGCCAGCCAGCGCAGCAGCGCCAGCGATTGTCGCAGCGGCGTCGCGAGCTGCATGATGCCGACCAGATTCTGGCCCTCATAGATCGGAACCAGCACCGACAGCTCTTGATCGTTGCCGCGCTCGCTGGTGAAGCGAATCTCTTCATCGCCGCGATACGCACGCTCGAACTCACGACGGTTGGGTTCCGGTGGGACCGGCGGTACGGGTGGCCTGGCTGCTTGACGGAACGGGCCGAACGGAGGAAAGTGGCTGCGGCTGATCTCCGGCGTTCCTTGAAGCAGAACGCTGCCATCGGTATCATAGACAACCACGCTGGTCTCGGGCGTGGTCAGTACCTCGACGATCCCTTGCAGCTCGCCGCGACTGGCCTGGCTCAGCGACGCGGTAGGCAGTCGATCCCATGACCAGGCTTCTACGGTTGCCGGCGGTGTGGCGCTATCGCCCAGCACCACCTCGGCACGGGCCCGCAGCTGCTCGGCGGTCTGCTCCAAAATGAACGAGCGCACCGCGATAAACAGCACAGCGCTGAACATGGCGAGCAGAAACATCATGATCAACATAACTGCGAGCGAGAGCTGCACGCGCAACGATCGATTGGCCCAGCGCTGACACATGATTAACCTCGAATTGTATAGCCGACGCCGCGCACGGTCTGGATGCGCTGCCGATCACGATCGCCGATTTTGTCACGCAGCGCCGATATATGCACCTCGACGACATTGGTATCGCCGACGTACTCGTAGCCCCAGACGCGGTTGAGCAGCGTTTCTTTGGTCATCACGCGGTTTGGATGCGCCATCAGCGCTTCCAGCAGCTCGAACTCGCGCGGCGTGAGATAGACCGGCGTGTCGGCGACATGCACCTGGCGCGCGTCGCGATCGAGCCGCAGATCGCCGCTCTGCAAAATGTGCGGCAGCGCGATCCGCCGACGGCGCAGCACCGCGCGCACACGGGCCAGCAGCTCCTTGAACTTGAAGGGCTTGACCAGGTAATCGTCAGCGCCGCCCTCAAGGCCGCGCACGGTATCGTCAAGCTCGTCGCGGGCGGTCAGCATCAGCACGGCGACATCGCCCTCACGACGCAGCCGCTGCAGCACATCGAAGCCGTCCAGGCCCGGCAGCATCACGTCGAGGATCACAAGATCGGGCCGAAACTCGCGCGCGACTGTGATTGCCGCGAGACCATCGTCGACCGTGCGCACGGTATAGCCCTCATAGGTTAGTCCGGTCTCCAAAAACTCGGTGATCGTCGGCTCGTCATCTACCACCAAAATGCGCACGCTCTGCTCGGTCTCTGCTTCCATAGGCTGCCTCTTTGCTGAACCATCCTTTATGCTGAATATAGTTTACCGCCGACAGGGCCAAGGATCTACTACGATCACAAGATCGTTCCAAAGCAGCTGCTCTGGAACGATCTGCGGTCCGCTGATCAATGGTTAGAGTACTCGTGTCTCACC
>JAFAYS010000906.1 GCA_019240175.1 Chloroflexota bacterium
TCATGCGGCACGTAAACAAAAATCTCCGCCGCTGTCGTCGATCGCTGAAGCTGGTCTTTAAACACCAAACAGCGCCACGACGAGCGCATCGTGTGACGCTGTTTTATCTGAGCCCGGCGCATTAGTTTAGCGCGAGCCGCCGTTTGAGCTGCGGATCGTAGACTTCGCCGCCCCAGCGCTGGATCACGCGAATCGCGATCAACCGCAGCTGTGTCGCGCCGACCGCCGTATCGCCGCGCCGCACGGTTGTGTCGACAACGGCGCGTGATGCGTCGGGATCGCCGGCGTGGTAGACAACGCGCAGATCCTCCATTCCAAACACATGCATTGGATAATTCCAGCGCTCGTCGGGGGGCAACGTGTGGCGGTAACATAAGCCGAGGTGGCTTAGCTCAGCGGCGATCTCGTCCAGGGACGGCGCGTGGTCGAGATACGCGAACAGGCTCTTGCTCATGGCTATATCCTTCTATTCTAACTGTGCAGCAGTCACTGCTACAAAGTCGGCCTGATGCAGAACCTGCGGCTAAGGTGCGGAGTGCGACGGGCAGGAGCACAAAAAGATCTGGCGCTAAAAGAACCGCCCAACGGCGGCTTGGTCGCTTGAAGCGTACGCTCGGCGTTGAGCAATTATTCTCCCTATCTTAGCAGAATTTGACCAGCTTTGACAACCCTCAATTTGTGCATCAATGCGATCTTCGGCAGAGATTTTTACGTATCTTAACTCAAAGCAGAAGCGGTTTCAAGGAGGAGTCCATGCGCGATCAGTTGAACGACATGCAGTTGTACCTCGTCGATGAGTTCGTCGAAGAGTATCAGGAGGGACATCTTTCGCGCCGAGAAGCGCTGCGACGGATCGCGGCGATCACCGGCAGCCTGGCGCTGGCAACGACGATCCTGGCGGCGTGTGGCGCGGCGGAGCCAACCACGGGCACGGCGACGAGCACCAGCGCATCGCCCTCCGGCGCTGCCTCAGCCAGCGCGGCAGCCTCCGGCAGCCCAGCGGCCTCGGCCAGCGGCTCTCCGCAGCCAACCTCCTCGCCCGATCCGGCGGTCAGCGTTCCCGAGAACGATCCCGCGATTGAGGCCCAGATGGTCGAGTTTCCGGGCGAAGGCGCGACACTGATGGGCTATCTCGCCAGGCCCACCGGCGACGGCCCGTTTCCGATCATTCTGGTCTGTCACGAGAATCGCGGTCTGACCGACCATATCAAGGATGTGACGCGGCGTGTCGCGAAAGCCGGCTATGTCGGCATGGCGGTCGATCTGCTGTCGCGGCAAGGCGGCACCGCGTCGATCACGGATCAGGCGCAGATCCAGGGCGCGTTGGGGCAGGCTCCCGAAGGCCAGCCGGTGCAAGATTTCCAGGCCGGCCTGCGCTACGCCCAGAGCCAGGCCTACGCCGACAAGGCCAAGGTCGGCATGACGGGCTTCTGCTATGGCGGCGGCGTTACCTGGCGCGTAGCGACCAAAACGCCGGAGCTGCGGGCTGCCGTGCCCTTCTACGGGCCTGCGCCGAACGTCGCGGACGTGCCGGGCATTCAAGCGGCGGTGCTGGCGATCTACGGCGGCCTGGATGAGCGCATCAACGCCGGCATTCCTGAGATCGAGGCGGCCATGCAGCAGAACAACAAGACCTTTCAGAAGCAGATCTACGACGGCGCAAATCACGCCTTCCACAACGACACCGGGCGCAACTACAATCCCGAGGCCGCCAAAGACGCCTGGGCCAAGACGCTGGCATGGTTCGAGCAGTACGTCAAGGCATAATCAATTTTTGCCACTAGGATGATTATTCGTGCTATGTTGCGGGCGTGATGTATCACGCCCCTACTTTTTGGCTGTCGTTGTATGTCCAAAATGTTTTAAAACTTTACATATTCTGATCTCTTGTTGAAGAATCGTTTGTATTGTGAGAATCGAATCTGTAGGGACGTGATTTATCACGCCCTGAAAACTATCTTGCTGAAAGATGGTATCATCGTGGGCGTGCGATACCCGAACGACCATTACAGGAGCTGAGTTTGGCACATCCGCATCGCCAGTTCTGGGATACACGCTACCGCGAGGGCTACCAGCCGCGATCGTCGTCGGCGCTGCTGGAGCGCTGGCTGAGCCGCCTGACGCCGGGCCGCGCGCTGGACGTCGCCTGTGGAGCCGGGCGCAATACCTTGCTGCTGGCCGAGCATGGCTGGCGCGCGCTGGGGATCGATATCTCGCCGGTAGCGCTGCACATTGCTCGCGACGAGGCTCAACGGCGCGATCTCAACGTCGATCTGCTGGCGGCGGATCTCACAGACTGGCCGCTGCCGACCGCGCACTTCGATCTGGTCTGCGTGTTTCGCTTTCTTGATCGCGCGCTGTGTCCAAAGCTGGCGCTGAGCGTCAGGCCCGGCGGCGTGCTGATCTACGAAACGTTTACCGTCGCCCAGCGCAACTACGAGGGTGGCCCGCGCTCCGATGCGATGCTGCTCCAGCCGGGCGAGCTGCCTGCGCTCTTTCCGTCGCTGGCGGTGCTTGAGCATACCGAGGGCGTGATCGAAGAAGGCGGTCGGCCTCGTGCGCTGGCCGGCCTGGTCGCCCGACGATCCGATTGACATTTTGCATGAGGGAGCCATATGAAAGCTGCGATCTTCCGCGAGCATGGGCCGATCGAAAACCTGGAATATACCGATGTTTCCGCGCCGACACCAGGGCCGAACGAGGTGCTGGTGCGCGTCCGTGCGATCGCGCTCAACCATCTGGATCTGTTTGTGCGCGAGGGCATGCCCGGCCTCAAGCTTGAGCTGCCGCACATCGGCGGCTGCGACATCGCGGGAGAGATCGAGGCGGTTGGTGTGGCGGTCGAGGGCTGGCGCGAAGGTGAGCGCGTAGTGATCAATCCCTCGCTCTCGTGCGGCATGTGCGAGTTTTGCATCATGGGCGAGGAAAGCCTGTGTCCGCGCTATCAGATCATCGGTGAGCATGTGCGTGGCGGCGCTGCCGAGTATATCGCCGTGCCCAGCGCTAACCTGTTTCGCATCCCCGACGATTATCCGTTCGAGCAAGCTGCTGCCGTGCCGCTGGTTTTTATGACGGCCTGGCGCTCGCTGATCAGCCAGGGCCAGCTGCGCGCGGGCCAGTCAGCGCTGATCCTGGGCGCTGGCGGTGGCGTGGCGTCGGCGGCGATCCAGATCGCCAGATTTGCCGGCGCGAAGGTCTATGCTGCTTCCCGCGAGGAGAGCAAACGACGGCAGGCGCTCGATCTCGGTGCGCACGAGGTGCTGGACAGCAACAAGGATTTTTCCAAGGAGCTGTGGAAACTGACCAACAAGCGCGGCGTGGATGTGGTGCTGGAAAATGTCGGCGCGGCAACCTGGGATCGCGCGCTGCGCTCGGTGGTCAAAGGCGGGCGTGTGGTGGTCTACGGCGCAACCAGCGGGCCGATCGTGCAGCTGGATCTGCGGCAGATCTTCTGGAAGCAGTACGCGATCATCGGCGCGACCATGGCGAACCGCCGCGAGTTCAACACTGTGATGCGGCTGGTTTTTTGGGAGCGCCAGCTTCAGCCGGTCGTGGATCGTGTGCTGCCGTTGTCCGAGATTCGCGAGGCGCATCACGCTCTGGAGCGCGGCGAACAGTTCGGCAAGATTGTGCTTACGCCCTAAAGGATCAACCATGCAGCGCGTTGTTTCGCTTATTCCCAGCGCGACCGAGATCGTGTGTTTGCT
>JAFAYS010000942.1 GCA_019240175.1 Chloroflexota bacterium
TGCTCTACCTGCTCACGCGTCCGCATCCTAGCCTGCGCGCGCGCCTGATGACGCTGCTGCACTTTGCCGAGGGCGGCTACGCGGCGCATCTGCTGCGCGGCAATCCCGGCGATCAGCTGCACGCGCACTTCATCGATCGCGCTGCCACCGTGGCATTGGTAGCTAGCCGGCTGCTGCGCGTGCCCTACAGCGTAACGGCCCACGCCAACGATATTTATGTGAGTCCGGTGCTGTTGCCCGAGAAGCTCGGCGCGGCCAGCAGCGTGATCACCTGCACTGGCTACAACCAGGCACATCTGGTCAAGCTCGGCGCGGGCAGCTTCGAAGACAAGGTTAGCTGCATCTATCACGGCCTGGATCTCCATCACTACCAGCCGCGCGAGGCGGAGCGATCCGGCAAGCCGCTGCTGCTGTCGGTCGGCCAGCTCAAAGAAAAGAAAGGTCTAAATTATCTGATCGACGCCTGCCAGCGCTTGCGGCAGCGCGGCTATACCTTCGAGTGCCGGGTCGTCGGCGCGGGGCCGCTGCGCTCACAGCTTGAAACGCAGATTCGCGAGGCTGGCTTGACTGATGTCGTGCGGCTCTGCGGCGCGCTGCCACACGCGGAGGTGATCGAGCAGCTGCGGGAGGCGAGCGTGTTTGTGCTGCCCTGTGTGCTCGGCACAAACGGCGATCGTGACGGCATTCCCAACGCGCTGCTTGAGGCCATGGCGATGCAGCTGCCGGTCGTGTCGACGCCGATCTCAGGTATTCCCGAAGTGGTCGCAGACGGCGTGAACGGGCTGCTGGTCCAACCCGCCGACGCGGAGGCGCTGGCGTCGGCGCTGGCTCGGCTGCTGGACGACGCAGCGCTCCGGTGCGAGCTTGGTCTTCAAGGACGACAAACGGTTGTCGAGCAGTTCGATGTCGAGTGGAATGTGCGGCGGATGCTGGCGGCCTGCGCCGCCGGATCGCCAAGCGCCGCCCAGTGGAAAGATGAGCCTGTATGTCAGTGAGCACCGCCACCGCCTACACCGATCTCAGCCAGCACGCGCTCTTTCTGGTCTGGGGGCCGCCCAGTCACGGCCCGCGCAGCCGCGTGCTGGCCCGCGAGCTTGGCATTGAGTCGCTGCACTACGTCTACTCGACAACCCGACGCGGTCTGCTGGCGGCTCCGCTCAAATATAGCTATCAGGCGCTGGCGACCTTTGCGCTGCTGCTGCGGGAACGTCCACGCGTGGTTTTTGTGCAGAGCCCGCCGAGCTTTGCGGTGCTGGCGGTGTTTGTGTATTGCTTGCTCAGCGGCGCGCGCTATGTCGTGGATGCGCACAGCGACGCGTTGCAGCGGCGTATCTGGACCTGGCCCGGCTGGCTGTATCGTGGTTTGGCGCGGCGGGCGATCACCACGATCGTGACCAACGAGCATATGCGCGACAAGATCCAGGGCTGGGGCGGCAGCGCGTTTGTGCTGCGCGATATTCCAACCACGTTTAAGCAGAGCGGCGCGTATGCGCTGCCTGCGGGCTTCAACGTGGTGTTTGTTAACACCTTTGCTGCCGACGAGCCGCTGCGCGAGGTGCTGGCCGCCGCGCGTGCGCTGCCCGAGGTTCACTTTCATATCACCGGTCGTAAACAGCGCGCCCAGCCTGAGGATCTGGCCGCCGCGCCGCCCAACGCCCACTTCACCGATTTTCTGCCCGACGACGATTACTACGCGCTGCTGGGCAGCGCCAACGCCGTGATGTGCCTGACCACTCGCGATCATACGATGCAGCGCGGTGCGTGCGAGGCGCTCTCGCTCGGTACGCCGATTATTACCTCCGACTGGCCGCTGCTGCGCGCTTACTTTGGCGATGGCGCGGCCTATGTTGACAATACCAGCGCTGGAATTTGTGAGGGGCTTCAAGATTTACGAAACCAGTATCAAAGCTATCGCAGCGCGCTCAACGCCGTGCAATCCACGCAGCGCCAGGCGTGGCAAGACCGGCGCTCAGCGCTGATCGCGTTGGTGCAGCAAGCGATGACATAAGGAGAACAAGAGAACAAGGGAACAAGGGAACAAAAGAAGTACCACACGCCCCCTCGCCTGTTGCAACGGGAGAGGGGGAAGCCCATCAGGGCAGGGGGTGAGGGCCTGTTCTCTGTTCTTTGTTCTACCTTTAGGTTCTAGGTTCTAAGTTCTAGGTTCTTATGAGGTGGAGGATCTACCCATGACAGCCATCAGTATTTTTGGTCTGGGCTATGTCGGCTCCGTCTCGGCGGCCTGTCTCGCCGACAGCGGCTATACCGTGATCGGTGTGGATGTGAGCCGCACCAAGGTCGAGATGATCGAAGAAGGCATCAGCCCGATCGTCGAGGAGGGTCTGGGCGAGCTGCTGCGCAAAGGCGTCTCCGA
>JAFAYS010001050.1 GCA_019240175.1 Chloroflexota bacterium
AGCTCGGGCAGCCTCGGCGCGCGCTCCTGCGAGAAGGCCAGGTACATTTCGCGCATCTCGTCCACGATCGTGTCGGATGACCACTCGTCGATCACGATATGATGCATCAGGAAGAGCAGCACATGGTTGTTGGCCGCCAGCGAGAACAGCACGCCACGCGCGATCGGCCCGTCGACCAGATCGATCGGCTGCATCGAAAGCTCGCTCGCGATGCGCATCACCTCGTCCTCGGCGGCAGGATGCGACTGTAGATCGATGACCTCTAGCGGCGCGGCGCTCGGCGAGTGTACGATCTGAATCGGACGGCCCTGCTTGTGACTGTAGGTCGTGCGGAAGATCTCATGGCGCTCCATCAGCCCATCGAAGCAGCGCTGTAGCAGGCGCACATCAAGCGGCCCGCTGATCCGCATCAGCGCCGGAATCACGTAGGCGACATTGCGGCCAGCCAGCTGATCGATCACCCAGAGCTGCTCCTGCGGGAACGACAGCGGCAGATCTTGATCGCGCGCTACGGGCACAACCGGCGGCGAGCTGTGACCCTGCGCGTTTTCGCGGGCGGTCTCGACCTGCGCCGCCAGGCTGCTGATCGTCGCGTGGTCGAACAGGACGCGCAGCGGAAGATCGACGTCGAAGGTGGAGGTGACGCGCGCCATCACCTGCGTGGCTAGCAGCGAGTGGCCGCCCATCTGAAAGAAGTTATCATGTACGCCGATGCGCTCGATGTCGAGCACGCGGCCCCAGATCTCGGCCAGCACTTCCTCGACGGCTGTGCGCGGGGCGATGTAGGCGGTGTCGAGATCGGCGCGATCCAGCGTTGGGGTCGGCAAGGCGCGCCGATCGATCTTGCCGTTCGCGTTGATCGGCATCGTGGCCAGCACCATGAACAGCGTCGGGATCATGTAGTCGGGCAGGCGTTGCACAAGGAACTCGCGCAGCTCTGGGATCAGGCCCTCACCCCTGGCCCTCACTCCCGTCTCGCTTCGTTCGACTCCCCCCTGCCCCGAACCTCGGTCGGCTTCGACCTCAGTTGCCACAGGCGAGGGGGAATCAGTGGTACTGCTTTGTTCTTTGGTTCGTTTGTTGCTTTGTTCTTCCCCTAGGTTCTTGGTTCTAGGTTCTAGGTTCTCTACCACATAGGCGACCAACCGGTTATCGTTGCCGCCCGTGCTCTGCGCGATCACCGCCGCCTCGTGGATGCCGGGATGCTGCATCAGCACCGACTCGATCTCGCCCGGCTCGACGCGAAAGCCGCGTACCTTGAGCTGCCGATCGATGCGGCCCAGAAACTCGACATTGCCGTCGGCGCGGTAGCGTGCGCGATCGCCGGTTTTGTACAGCCGCGCTCCTGGCGTTTGGCTAAAGGGATTGGGAATATAGCGCTCGGCGGTCAGGCCGGGCTGGTTCAAATAGCCCGGTGCCAGGCCGGTGCCGCCAAGGTACAGCTCGCCGGGCACGCCGACTGGCATCGGCTGTAGTTCGTCGTCGAGAATATAAAACTGGGTGTTGGGAAACGGTCGTCCGATCGGCACCATCTGGTCGGCTGAGAAGCCCGTGGTGTCGCCGTCGAAATACGAGCTATCGATCGTGGTCTCGGTGATGCCAAAGCCGTTGATCACTCGCGCATCGGGACGGCAGAAGCGCTGGACGTTCCGGTACTCGCCGACAAACCAGCTGTCGGAGCCGCATACCAGCACGCGCATATGCTCGAAGCGGAGATCGTTGCGCTCCATGTAGCTGATCAGATTGCGCAGCACGACCGGCACGAAGTCGCCGCAGTCGATCTGCTCGCGCTGCATCAGGGCATAAAGGTACGGCGCGTCAAGCAGCAGATCGTGGGGACACAAGACCAGTGTGCCACCCGTGCAGAGCGCGCGCACCAGATCGCCGGTGAACACATCGAACGTGAAGCGCGCCATCTGAAGATGCGTGCGCGCAACCGTGTGCAGCTCGTAGGCCTGGGCGCAGGTGCGCGCCAGATTGACCAGGCCGCCATGTGTGACAACTACGCCCTTGGCCTGGCTGGTCGAGCCGGAGGTGTAGATGATGTAGGCCGGATATTCTTCCGCGATGCCGCTGTCGACGTTCGGCAGTTCACCCAGATCGCTGGGCTGCTCGACGTCAAGCACGATCGTCGGTGGGCGCGTAGCGGGCAGGCGCTCCACGAACGACGACAGCGTCAGCAGCGCCACGGCTCCGGTATCGCCGATAATATAGTCCAGACGCTCACGGGGATAGGTTGGATCGAGCGGCACATAGGCCGCGCCGGCTTTGAGCACGCCCAGAATGCTGGCGATCAGCTCCGGCCTGCGATCCATACAGATGCCGACAAACCTGCCTTTGCCAACGCCGGCGGCGCGCAGCATCCGGGCTACGTGATTGGCGCGCGCATTGAGCAACTGGTAGGTGTAGCGCTGATCTTCAAAAACCACGGCAATGCTGTCTGGGTGATTCGCGGCCTGCTCTTCAAACAGATGATGCACGAGCCGACCGGGAGGATTTTCCAGACGCCGCGCGTTCCAATCCACCAGAATCTCCACCCGCTCGGCGATGGAAAGCATCTGCGCGCGGCTGATCGGCTGGTCGGGCTGGGCGCTGAGATTGTCGAGCAGCGTGAGAAAGTGCTCGGCCATGCGCTCGATCGTCGCGCGATCAAAAAGATCGGTGTTGTACTCGAACCAGCCGCGCAGCTCATTCGACGTTTCGTACAAATCCAGCGACAGATCGAACAGCGCCGTGTTGCTGTCGGTATCCAGCGGCGTGATCTCCAGCGTGGGCGACGAAAGATTGGGGAGCTGCGTGTTTTGCAGCGCAAACATTACCTGAAACAGCGAGTTACGGCTCAGGTCACGCGCGATGTGCAGATCTTCGACCAGCTTTTCAAACGGAAGATCCTGGTGATCCTGGGCTTCGAGCGCGACCTGCCGGGTCTGCTGAAGCAGCTGGCGAAAAGTCATGCCTTTGGTGAGGCGCGCCCGCAGCACCAGGGTATTCACAAAGAAGCCGATCAGCGGCTCGACCTCGGCGCGGTTGCGGTTGGCCACCGGCGAGCCCACCAAAATATCGTCCTGGCCGGTGTAGCGGTACATCAGCGCGTGGAAGCCCGCCAGCAGCGTGATAAACAGGCTGGCTCCTTGGCCCTGGCTGAGCTGTTTAAGCCGCTCGGTCAGGCGCTGGGGCACGCGGACATAGTGCCGGCTGCCGGCCACGGTCTGCACTGCCGGGCGCGGACGATCCGTGGGCAGCGCGAGCACGGTGGCTGCTCCGTCCAGCTGGCGTTGCCAGTAGTGCATGTGCCGATCGAGCACCTCGCTTTGCAAGTACTCGCGCTGCCAGGCCGCGAAATCGGCGTACTGGATCGGCAGCGCGGGCAAGGGCGCTGGCTGTCCAGCCGCAAACGCCTGGTAGTGAGCGGCGATCTCGCGGATCAGCACGCTGTTCGACCAGCCATCCGAGACAATATGATGAATGTTGATCAGTAGAATGTACTCGTCCGCATCCAACCACAGCAACCGAAAGCGTAGCAGTGGCCCGCGCACCAGATCAAACGGCTGGGTCGCCTCGCTCTGCATCCACTGCCGCACCGTCTGCTCGCGCTCGTCGGCTGGCAGGCTGCGCAGATCAAGCAGCGGCAGATCTAGATCCAAGCTCGGCGCGACCACGGCGTGCGGCTCGCCCTCGATCGCTGTGAACGTCGTGCGCAGCGACTCATGGCGGCGCACGATCTCGTTAAGGCTTTGGCGCAGCACATCGACATCGAGCTGTCCGTGCAGACGCACCGCCTGGGGCAGATTGTAGGCCGCCGTGCCGGGATCGAGCTGCTCAAGGAACCACAGCCGCTGCTGGCTGAAGGAGAGCGGAGCCGTGCTTTGATCGCCGCGCCGGGTAATCGTCTGCGGCCCGGTTTGTTTTTGATCCCGTCGCTCGTTGAGGAGCAGTCTGAACAACTCCTGCTGTTCGGGTGTCAGGCCGGCCAAGTGTTTATGCAGGTCGCTCACGACTTAGGTCTCCTCTATCAGGTGCTTGCGGCGTTGAAGTTCGGCGGCGATCTCTTCGGGCGAGAGGTTTTGGAGATGGCGCAAAATATCAAGGATCTCATGCTCGTCGTTCTGCGCCACCTGCGATTGAAGCTCCGCGATCGCGCGCGCCGTGCCCGCGATGGTCGGCGTGCTAAAGAATGTGCGCAGCTCAAGGTTGACCGAGAAGACCTGGCGGATGCGTGAGAGCAGCTGCGTTGCTTGCAGCGAGTCGCCGCCGAGCGCCAGGAAGTCGTCTTCAAGGCCGACCTGCTCGATGCCGAGCACATCATGCCAGCACTGCGCGAGCTTCTGCTCCACCTCGGTCTGGGGCGGCACGTATGGGCCAAGATGGTGAGGCCGTGGATGCGCGCGTGGGGCGGCGGCGGGCAAGGCCGGCAGCGCCGTGAACTCGCCAACGGTGTTCCAACTGCGGGGCACAGCCTGCGACGTGACGATGATCTGCGGTGTGTCCAGGCTAAGGATCTGCCGCACCGCCATCTGCTCGGCGGCACTCGCAACGCCGGGTTGCACCAGCCAGTCGACGCTGGTCCAGTGAAGCCCGCGCTTGCTCTGGTTTGCCTGGGCGTAGGCAGCGTGCGCGCACATCGTCGCCAGCGCCGCGAGATCGCCGCTGCCGTCGAGCCACGAGGCCCCCGCCGTGACGAGCAACGCCCGGTCGAGCGATATGCTATCGAGCGCCTGCTCAAGCGCGACCAGTTCGCGCAGATGCCGCTGAATGTTGGCCTCGATCAGATATGGCGGCGTTTCGGGCGTTGTGGGCGTGGCCGGGCGTACGCTGTGGATCACGCCGTGCAGCGCGCCACCTAGCTGCTGCGCCTCGCTCACGGCGGCCCGCAGGTGATCGCCATTCTCAGCCGCCGCGACGACGCGCACCTGAGCGCCGAGTGCTTCAAGCGCCTCCAAGCGCCTCAGGCTGTCGCGAACCGACACGATCTGTTCTTCGCGCGCGGTCGCCAGCCAGCCGCTGTCGGCTGTGGCGCTGAGCTGCTGCGGTGCCTGGGCTACGATCAGGCCGTAGTCTTCGCTGCTCTGCTGCTGATCCACGCGCGGATAGAGCGTGATGTTGGCAAAGCCCTGCCGGTCAAGCACGCGTTGCCACTGCTCCAACGACAGCAGCGGCGAGTTTTGGCGCAGCTCCGCGTCGGTGAAGTGCCACCAACCGTCCAGCAGGCCCCAGACAAGATTGGCCCAGCGCTCGATGCGGGTTGCCTCGATGATGCCGAGCGTGCCGTTGGGCACCAGCAGCCGTTGGAGGTTGTTCAGCGTCGCCTGAATATCCGGTGTCGCGTGGAGCACTTCCGCCGCCAGGATAATATCGAAGCTGTGCGGCTCGAAGCCCTGGCTGAGCGGATCGTGCGCGATGTTCAGCGTATCGAAGCGCATAAAGTCATAGCCTGCGTCGGCGGCATGCTTCTGCGCTTGCAACACGAAGGAGCGCCCAATATCCGTGACGTGATACTCGACATTCGCGGAGCGCAGCGCGGCGGCCAACTCCCAGGTGACGTTACCCTCGCCCGCGCCAACCTCAAGGATTCTGAGGGTGCGCTCCGGCGTCTGCTCGGCGATCCGGCTGACCAGGCTGGTGATCAACGCCCGACATGTGCGGATATTCGAGAAGAGCGCCTGGTTGGCTTCGATCGATCGCATCATGTCGGTGTTGCCCTGTGGGTACAGCACGCCGATCGGCTCAGCGCGGCCAGTGAGTACCTCGGGATAGCTGCGAATGCAGTGTTCCAGAACCTTGAAGCCCTCAGCCGAGGCGGGATATCTGCCGCTCAGCTCATGCTTAAGCTGCTCGGCATCTTGCGCCGCGCCCACAAAGCGGATCGTGTCGTCCGCCAGCTCGACAATGCCATCTTCTGCCAGCGCCGCGAGCATAAAGCTGTAGAGCCGGGCAAACTTCGCCACGATCCCGAGCCGCTGCAGCAGCTCGTCCCTGGTGTAGCTGCTGCCCCGCCGCACATCGATCCCGCTGGCGACCAGATATTCCCAGATGTAGCTGGAACACAGCAGGTTCGAGTCATGCTCCAGGTTTGCGGGCCGCGCCTGGACCGGCGACTCATGGGCCAGTTTCGTCACACGCTCGTCGATAAACGCCTGGTGCGCTCGCAGATCGAAGAACAGCCGCCGCTGTGCCACGAGGGCCTGATCCAGCCAGCGCTGCTGCGCTGCGGACAGATCCTTGGCGTCGCGCCAGGTCTGCCACTCTTCGCGCGGCGGCAGTATCCCGCGATCGGTCAGCACCAGCCGAGCGTTCGCCGTTTGTGCCAGCTCCTCGGCGAAGCGATAGCCTGGCAGGGCCAGCCCATCGGTGATCAGGTACGCGCCGCCATCAAGCGAGGTGCTGGCTGGCTCGCCGCCAATGGACGACTCATCTTTTTCCAGGACTGGAACCCAGCGTTGACCGCCACGGTACGCCACCAGCATATCTGGTGCTGTCCGCGTAATCTCGTCGGCAAGCTGCTCGGCAAGCAGCGCATGATCTGCGTGATCGCCTGTGATGTCGACCAGGCGGCAGGCCAGCTGCGGATACGACCGCATGATCTGGCGGCAAGCCGCCCAAACCGAGGAGCGTGCTGGAATCAATGGCTCGTCGCCGTGTACGCTCTGCGTCCCGCTGGTGATCACCCGCAGCCCGAGCGGCTGTGGTGTTTGAGCAGGATCAAAGGCGCGTGCCAGGAACAGCAGGCTGAACAGCGCACGGTAGTGCGTATCGCTGATCTCGGCGGCCTCAAGCGACGACGTGCCGGGCGTGGCGCTCCACAGGTGGACAATCTCAGTAGGCACGTGGCCCGCGTCCCCCAAAGCTGCCTGTAGGCGTTGATAGTGCTGCGATGCACGCGGATCGAGCGTGTAGCGACCCGCGTCCAGCTGCTCGAAGCGTGCTCCGGGATACACTGCTACAACCTGATCGCCTTTGTCAGCCAGCCGCCGCATGAGCTCGTTACTCAGAGCATCGTCGCCGGCAAAGATCAGCCAGGAGCGCGGTGCGGCGGAGCCGTTGGCCTGAGCGCGTGGCAGGCGGACGCGTTTCCAGCTCAGCGTGTGCAGCCAGTCCGCCGGGCTCAGGGTTTTGCCCGTCCGTGTGGCGCGACTCTCAGCCGCGCTCTCGGGCTGCGGCGCGATCCAGTAGCGCTGATGCTCAAACGGATACGTCGGCAGAGGCAGACGGCGACGCTGCTCGCCCGCAAATGCCTGCCAGTCAACGCGCATGCCCGCCAGCCACAGCCGCCCGATCGCTTCCTGCACCACCGCGCGGTCAGGCTGCTGATCGTGGGGATGGCGCATGGTCGTCAGCACCACATGCTCGCCGGTGAGCGCCGGATGTTTCCCGATCAAGCTGCTTAACGCGCGACCAGGCCCCACCTCGACCAGCACGCGATCCGGCGTTTGCAGCAGCTCATGCAC
>JAFAYS010001117.1 GCA_019240175.1 Chloroflexota bacterium
GGAGCACACCGACCGCGGCGTGTTCCGCGAGGTGAACGAGGCGGCGAAGGAGGAGGGTCGCACGCCGGCCACCTCGGAGCCGCTGCTCCTCGGCATCACGAAGGCCTCCCTCACGACGCAGTCGTTCGTCTCGGCGGCGTCGTTCCAGGAGACCACGCGCGTGCTGACCGAGGCGGCGATCACCGGCAAGGTCGACTATCTGCGCGGCCTCAAGGAGAACGTCGTTATCGGCAAGCTGATCCCGGCGGGCACGGGCCTGACTCAGCGCCGGCTGCTGGCTGCTCAGGTGACCAACGCGCAGAACGCCGCGCTCGACGCGCCAGCGGTGACCAGCGACGGCGATGGCTCGATGCTGGGTAACGGCGATGGTGTGACGGCTGGCGGTACGGGCATGACGCAGGGCGAGTTCGCGGCGCTGGCCAACGATGCCGGCGGCTCGGTGCTTGACAACCTGATGCTAGATGCGCTCTTCGCCAGCGAGAGCAGCTCGATCGACGCGCAGATCGATCGGCTCGACACCAGTCGTGAGCCGGCGGGGATCTATAGCGATCCCGAGCCGCGCGACGAGACCGATCGTGGCTACTTCGACAACGCCGCGCCCAACGATGAGGCTGAGGCGCGCGCTGAGGAAGACGCAGCCGACGATCGCGACGAGGCGTAGCTTTCGGACAATTCGCGCGCAGGCGGGACGTTTCAAGCGTCCCGCCTGTGTGTTTAACCGGCTTTGGGTGTGAGCAGAAAAACCGGAATCTGGCGCTGGCCTGAGCGCTGCTGGTAGACGTTGTAGCCCGGATAGCGCGCCGCAGCTTTGCGCCAAAGGGCAGCGCGCTCATCGCCCGCTACCTCACGCGCGAGATAGCTTCGCTCCTGTCCGCCGCGAAGAAAGGTAACCTCGGGATGCGTTCGCAGGTTGTAGTACCAGGCTGGGTGGCGTGGCTGTCCGCCGTAGGAAGCAACCAGAATGATATTATTTCCATCGGTCGTGTAGAGCAGCGGCGTCGTACGAGGCTGCCCGCTTTTCGCGCCGATCGAGGTGAGCATGCCGATCGGCTGCCCGATCGAAACGCTCAGGTGGCCACGTGTTAGCCGCAGCAAGAACCGATCGATGTAGGGAAATACGTTGAGATAGAGCCATGTCACCGGGCGCGTGGAGACGATACGGGCGATCGCTGCGTTGGCTGGCGATAGGGAGTTCTGATCTATGCTCACAACTATCCTCCAAGAATACAATTGAGTGGGGTGTCATCAAGTATAGCAGGGCGGCCTGGTACGCTTAGCGACTTAGGTATGATGATGACGTTATCTTTAGGATAATTGTGTTTGACAACGGTTTCATTCTCATTGTAAGATATATGCAGCCCGCTGACGTGGGCGCTCGACCAACTGGGGGGTGGGCCGAGCGTCGCACGCAGCGGGCTTTTTGGCGCCCTTGTTTCCTCTGTTACTCCCTGAATCTCTGATCTCAACATATTGCGCCAGCCACCGCTGCGGATTGCCGGACTGAAGAGTTGGGTCCGCTGGGCTGCAACGGCCTGTTTCACTGATCCTGATCGAGCGTTTGACGCGGTAATGGCCTATGCAAGCGACCTTGTAAGCGCGGGAAGAAATATTCGGGAGCTACATCAAAAACCAGGCACAGCCCTTCGATGACCTCGTAGCCGGGCAAAGCTTTGCCTTTCAAAAGCAGCGATAAGTACTGGTGGGTTATCGTGCGCTGATTGACAGTGCTCGACATTGCGGCTGCAACATCGCGCAGGCTGTAGCGACTGCCATCAGGTCGGCGGCGCAGCTCGAAAAGCGCCGCGAGTAGCTCGGCGAAGGTAGGGGGGACACTTGACTCTGTGTTTGACATAGGGTTGTATCTACATTGATCTATGGCAAGTTTTCTTGACAAAAAAGCGTGTTGGCTTCTATACTTACGGGTACATTCTGCCGCATCACAGCGGAGAGCATCGGTGTTACACCCTCCAACGATGCTCTCCGCTGCCGATGTTAGCACAAACTACCGTCTGCCCTCAGTGTACATGAGTTCAAAGCCGCCTCGGGGGATTGGTAGATCTTCGCATATGTGTCAATCTTGCCCGTAAAGCTCCGCCCTTCGATCTTCCAACAAGAGTGGAAAAACAGTGGAATAGACGCTTTTTATGTACGCCCAACTTGGGTATCCTCCCTCACGTGCCCGCCGATGTGCACATGGCTTAAGCGAGATG
>JAFAYS010000074.1 GCA_019240175.1 Chloroflexota bacterium
AACACAGCAGCGCCGCCACCACACCACCGATCGCCAGCGCGCCGACGCGCCGCCAGCCGCTGAACGCGCCGACGCCAAGGCCAGTCGCCGCGCCGAAGATCACGCCGGGTAGCGCGGTCCACGGATCGAACGGCAGCGGGCCTGTTAAACGAATCAAGGCGTAGAGCGCAAAGCTCAGGCTGCCGACCAGCGCGCCGATCAGCGTGGTCGCGACCGCCCGCTGGCGCAGATCGTGCCGCCAGCGCCACAGCGCGAGACCCACCGCAAAGCCGATCATCTCGCCGACCGGAAACGTCACCAAAACGTTGATCAGCGCCGCCAACCAGATGTTGCGAGCAAAAGAAAAATTGTGCCCCGACCAGTAGCCCAAGCCCAGCGCCAGGCCATAGCCAAACGCCGCGCCCAGCGCGCCGCCCGCCGCCTGGCCCAGATAGCGCGATCGTTCACGGATCAGATCACGGGCTGCGCTGGCCTTGAGAAATTCGGTCTCATCCTCGCTGATGTCCTGCGGATGCTGCGCCGCGTAGCGCTGCGCCTCGACCAGCCGCGAGCCGCCGTACAAAAAGCTCACATCGCGACTGCGACCAATCCAGTCGTCGCAGGTTTGCGACAGCCGGCGGTGCAGCAGCAGCCCCGCGCGATCTTCTTCCAGCCAGCGACGCAGCAGCGGCCAGCTGGTGATCAAGACCTCATGCGACAGATCGACCAGCACCTGCGACTCCTGGCCATCCTGCGCGGCGTTGTTCTCGGCGCTGCGCGTCACCAGCCGGTTGGCGGTCAGATGCTCCAAGGTCAGCTGAAAATCCTTGGGATTGTCGCTGGAGCTGCACAGCTCGGCCAGCGGCTGGCGGCGACGCGTGTCGGGCGAGTTCTCGCCAAGCTGCACCAGGCACAGCAGAATCCGGCGCGCGATCTGCTGCTCCTCGGGCGTGAGATCAGCCAGCGTCGCGTCGGCCTTGGTGGCGACCGCGACCGCCATGCCGCTGCTGCCGTCCTGGCCCATCTGCTCATAGGCGCTCAGCGTCAGCAGGCGGCGCTGGCGCTTGGCCCACAGCAAACGCATCGTTTCCTGAAGCAGCGGCAGCACGCCCGGCTCGTCGTTGCCGTCGGCGAGCAAACGCTCCACCAGCGCGGGCTCAAGGTACACGCCAACATCGACAGCGGGCCGCTCGATCGCCTCGTGCAGCGCGGCTCCACGCAGCGGCGCGACTTCCAGGCGCTGGCTGGGCAGAATCGGCCAGAGCGTGCTGTTCATTAGCTCAGGGTAGAAATCGGCGCGCATCGTGATCAGCAGCACACAGTTCTCAAACGTGCGCAGCGACAACAACGCGGCGATAAAACGCATCTGCTCGCCGCGCTCGGCCTGCGTAAACAGCTCCTCGAACTGATCGATCACCAGCAGCAGTCGCTCGGCGGGCGGCGGCGTGGCCAGCATCGTCGTGATCAGATCCGGCTGCTGCGAAAAATCGCCAGCCAGCAGATCGATCAGCGTTTTGGTCGGCTGCGCGCCGGGCCGCATCGAGTGGACGCGCCAGAAGCCGGGCGGAAAATGCTCAACCGTGCTCAGTTGCGGCAGCAGCCCGGCAAAGACCAGCGACGACTTGCCAGAGCCGGACGGGCCGATCACAAACAGGAGCCGGTGCTGCTGCAACAGCTCGATCATCTTGTCGATCTCGTCGCGGCGGCCATAGAAGCGGCGCGCGTCCTCCTGGCTAAACGGCAGCATGCCAGGATACGGACAAGGAATAAATTGCTCGCTGGGCGGCGCGGATTGCAGCAGCTCGCACAGGCGCATGGTTTCCTGCGGCCAGTTGGCCTGCGAGGTGAAATCCAGCGCAACGCGAAACGCGATCTGCGGCGGCAGCTCAAAGCGATCCAGACGCAGCGGAATCAGCCGATCCTGCTGATCGTCAACACTCAGGAAGTTGGCAAGCTGGCCGCCCAAACGCAGCCACTGGTCGGCGAGGTAAGCCTGGCTCAGCACCAGCAGCGTATAGCGCGACTCCAGCACCGCACGCTCGAACTCGTCGACGATCGACGCGCCCGGACGAAAATCTTGCGGCGTGATCACCCGCTCCGGCGGCAGGCCAAGCGCATCCAGCAGATAGCCCTGCACCCACTGGCTATCGTTCTCGGAGTACGAGATAAACAGATCGCGTGTGATCGTTTGTTGCATAGCGTAGCCTAAGAACCTAGAACTAAGAACCTAG
>JAFAYS010000358.1 GCA_019240175.1 Chloroflexota bacterium
GATCGCTGACCGGCGAGCGTTACAAAGGCCATGTTTTCTGGGATACCGAGATTTTTGTCTTTCCGTTCTTTGTGTACACGCATCCGCCCACCGCTCGCGCGCTGCTGATGTATCGCTACCATACGCTGCCGGCAGCCCGCGACAAAGCCCGCGTCCACGGCTATCGCGGCGCGCTCTACGCCTGGGAGTCGACCGATAGCGGCGTGGATGTGACGCCACCGTTCGTGTATAACTCGGCGGGCGAACGGCTAGAGATCCTGACCGGCATCCAGGAGCATCACATCTCGGCGGATATCGCCTACGCGCTGTGGCAGTACTGGCACGCCACGCAGGACGAGGAGTTTTTGCTGATCGCGGGCGCGGAGATGCTGCTTGAGATGGCGCGCTTCTGGGCCTCACGCGCTGAGCGCGGCGACGATGGGCGCTACCATATCCGCACCGTGATCGGCCCCGACGAGTTCCACGAGCACGCCGACGACAACGCCTACACCAATCGCATGGCCAGCTGGGTGCTTCAGCGCGGCTTGGAAGTTGTGGATTGGCTCAAGGCTGAGCATCCGCAGCGCTGGCATGAGCTTGCCACGCAGATCAGCTTCGCAGACGACGAGCTAGCGGACTGGCGCGAAGTGGCCGACAACCTGGTCGATAATTTCGATCCCGCGACCGGACTGTTCGAGCAGCATCGCGGCTACTACGATCTGGAATATATCGATCTGCAAAGCTACGAGCCACGCAACACAACCATGGACGTGCTGCTCGGCTGGCAGCGGCTGACCAAAACGCAGATCATCAAGCAAGCCGACGTGGTTATGCTGCTCTTTCTGCTCGGCGATCGCTATCCGCGCGAGATCCACGAGACGAATTTCCGCTTCTACGAGCCGCGCACCTCGCACGACAGCTCGCTCAGCCCGAGCTTTCACGCGCTGGCCGCCGCTCGCCTCGGCGAGATCGATCTGGCGCGGCGCTACTTCACCAAAGCGGCCAACATCGATCTCGATTTTACGCGCGGTGTCACGGCTGCCGGCGGCGTACACATCGCGGCCCTGGGCGGCATGTGGCAGGCCCTGGCCTTTGGCTTTGGCGGCATGTTTGTCGAGGCCAATGGGTTGCGCTTCGAGCCACACGTGCCCGACGATTGGGGTGAGCTCGGCTTCACGATCCAGTGGCGCTGCTCCACGCTGCGCGCGTCGGCAAGCGGCACCACCGCCGATGTCAATCCGCCGTCGCTGGGTTTTTAAGCACATACAGGAGTAATCGAACAGGAGCGGCTGTGGCCGAGGGACACCTAAGCCCTCGGCCACAGCTTTGAAAGCAAGGAAACATATCTGTGGAAGAACTGCTCCAACAGCTATCGCAGCATCCAGACGTGACGATCACGGTGCAAACCGGCATTCCAGATTGGTACACCGGTGAGATTCGGCTCGTGATTCGTGGCGATGGAACGATTACCGCTCACAAGGTACGCAGCAAGGGCGAGCAAACCTATGCGGGACGGCTCGACGCAGCCCAGGTGCAGGAGCTAGGCATCGAGCTTGCGACGCATGGCTTTACACAGATCCAGCCCGCATCAGCCCTCACACGTGTGCCCGACGACGTGCCGGTTGTGCTGCGCATCGAGCGTGGAACGGAGCGGCTGTACGAGGCACGGCTGTGGCACGCCGATCGCTTCGCCGATCCTGGTCTCGATCGGATTCTTCGCCGTGCAGACGAGCTCATCGCTCAGTTGAGCCGCGACGCACTACCATGCTAAGGCTCGTCGCTCCAAGGGAAAGCACAGCCAAGCGTACGCAATTGTACGCTCGGCTGCGCTTTCACAAAGCGCTTGAACGCGACACTCGTTAAACGGCTGGCTTGGTCGCGCGCACAAAGGTGCTGGCAAAGCGGCCCACAATCTGCGCGGCCAGATCGTCGCCCAGGCGCGTTGCCCACGCCGGCAGTGGCTGCGGCAGGTCGTTGGTGGTGTAGCGCCGCGTAACTTCCAGATCGATGTTTGCAAAGCCCACCGCCACCAGCCCGGCGCGATACTCGGCATCGGTCAGCGCCCCAGCGATGCAGCCGGCCCAGGATGAAAGATCCCGCCGCAGCTCGGCGCTGTCCACCAGATCCGCCGGCAGCCCGCCATGAATCACAATGTCCGAGACGGCGAAGCGACCGCCGGGCTTGAGCACACGAAACGCCTCGCGCAGCACCGGCGCTTTGTCGGCGGCCAGATTGATCACGCAGTTCGAGATGATCACGTCGACGCTGTTGTCGGGCAGGGGAATCGCCGCGATGTCGCCCTTGAGAAACTCGACGTTCGCCACGCCGGACTCGGCTACGTTGCGCCGCGCCAGATCCAGCATCTCGTCGGTCATATCCAGGCCATACGCAAAGCCGGTCGGTCCCACGCGGCGCGCCGACAACAGCACATCAATGCCGCCGCCGCTGCCGAGATCCAGCACTACTTCGCCTGGATGCAGCTCTGCCAGCGCCGTGGGATTGCCGCACCCGAGCGATGCCAGCGCCGCTTTCAACGGCACACCGTCAAGCTCAGCGGTATCGTACAGGCCGACGGAGATCGTATTGTCGCCGGTGTCGCCGCAGCAGTTGTCGCCGCAGCATGAGCTGGCCTTGCCCTGAAGCACGTCGGCGGCGATCGAGCCGTAGCGCGCGCGAACAGCGTCGGTGATCGTTTGATTCTCGGTGGACATAGAAACCTCCCAAACTAAACATTGACATTTATCAATGTATGAGCGATAAAAAAAGGACATGTCGACAGTTAGCGCAACATGTCCAGCAGCACCCGCGCCTCAGCCAGACGCTCGCGCTGCACAAAATAGTAAGCCCACACGCCTTGCTTCTCGTAATCGACCAAGCCGACCTCACGCAACACCCGCAGATGATGCGAGATCGTCGGCTGCTTGGGCCGCTGCCCGGTCTGTGGGTCCGGCAGCCCGACCACGCCTTCGAAGTCGCAGACGCAGACTTTGCCGGTATGCTGAACCAGAATATCCAGAATCTGAAGTCGGGTCGGATCGGCTAGCGCTTTGAGCAGATCCGCCGCCGCCTTGGCCTGCTCGTCGCCCAACCGTGGCGTGACGGTGGCGCAGCAGCTTTGCCCGGTTTGCCGTCTAGGCTCTAGAATGATCGTTTCAGAGTTTGCCATAGTGCCTTCTCCCAATATCGCCAGTGTACAGCTTACATCGATGAATGTCAATACATTTACCAGAAAAATATTGCAGATTGCTTCATCGCTGCTCTCCCGGCAGCAAGCCGAAACATGCGGGTAGACGCGAGCAGAGCAACATCAGCCCTCACAGGCACGTGCTCTGCTCGCTAGCTATTTTTAAACGGTGCGTGAAACTGAAGAAACAGGTAAAGGGTAGGCGGGCTACTCGCCGTCGTCCAGGCGGTCCAGCAGGGCGTTCCAGACTTTCATACGCTGCTCGTCGCCGCCAACATCGGGATGATGCAGCCGCGCCATCGCTTTGCGGATCGCTTTGGCCTCGTTAGGAGTAATATCGAGATCTTGGTCGCTGAGCGAGATCGTTTGGGCCGGGCGCGATGAACGTCTCAACCGTTCCAGCTCGTGGGTCAGAATCGCGT
>JAFAYS010000135.1 GCA_019240175.1 Chloroflexota bacterium
CAAAGCGATTGCGCGGCAAGCCCGCATCCACGACACACACCGAATGACGCGCGCGGGCGATATGGATCGCAGCAGACAGACCGGCGAAGCTGCCGCCGATCACAAGAGCATCATACGTCATACACACACTCTCCCTGATGTTCATTATGCGCTGTGAGACGATGCTTAAACTGGACGGCCAGCGCTGCCAGCGACACCGTGCGCAGCCGGGCCATCAGAATCGTCTCCGCTTCTTTGAATGCGTCGTCCAGCGACTCGTTCACCACCTGCTCGACCAAACAGCCCGGCGACTCGGTGCGATTGCCCAGCGCAAACGGCGTTGGCGCGCCGATCGCCGCGTAAACGTCGTACAACGTCATCGCTTCCAAATCGCGGGCAACCGACCAGCCGCCGCCGTGCCCTTTCTCGGAGCGCACCAGGCCGGCCTCGCGTAAGCCCGCCATCGTTCGCCGCACCACCACCGGATTTGTATGCATAGCTTTGGCCAGCTCTTCCGACGTGAGCGGTTTGGAAGCTGCCGACAGGTGCATCAGCACATGCAGCACACCAGATAATCGACTATCTCGTTTCATGTAACTTATAATGTTACATGATCGACAATTTGTCAAGCGGGAGCTTTCGCTTGTCGTGCAGCGCAGTCTGATCACGGTCGATCAAGCTCTGATTGAGGCGTTCAGTGCTATCATGAACAGAAGTATCAGCGCCATAGGGAGACAACCTGATGAATACGGTTATGTATCCCTGTTCCTGCTGCGGGTCGCGCACGCTCGGCGCACCGCCGCCCGGCTCCTACCTCATCTGTCCGGTTTGTTTTTGGGAAGACCTGCCTCAGGATCAATTCTGGCCTGTTCCGTACTGTCGGGCTTTGCGCCAGGCCCAGCGCACGTTTCAAACCATCGGCGCGTGTGATCGCCACTATATACACGATGTGCGGCCCGCTGAGACTCACGAGCAGCCACCGACTGGCTGGCGAACGATCGACGACATGAGCGAGCGGCTAAACCTGGAGATTCGCGAGGCGTTCGCGGAGGTCACGCGTGGGGCCGGCGTCACGCTGCACGAGGCTGACGTCCTGGATCTTTACGGCAGCAATGAAGAGCGTTTGGCGGCGCGACAGCTTGACACGGATCGGCACTGGTACGAGGTTCCCGACGATCTGATTGCGCGCAAGTCCAGTGCGCTCAGCTTCCTCGACGCTGCCGGCTTCCGCTACTATTTGCCGGCCTATCTCTCGTGGACGCTGCGCAACTATGATTCGTCGGATTCCAACTCAATACACTCGCTGCTGTTCGATCTTGCGCTGCGGCCATGGCAGGAAGATAGAACACACCATGAAAGCACCGCCCGCGCCCGCTTTGGGCTGCTAACAACGATCCAGTCGCAGGTCGTGTGCCGGGCGCTGCGCTTCCTCGTGGCCTACTGCTACCCGTGTGTCGATACGAAGCTGGCACAAACAGCCCTGGATCAATACTGGGGCGACTTTTGCCCAGCGCCTGCAACCTGATGTTATACAGCCCACATATCACCCTTTAGTCGCACTGAAATTGGGTTACACTTTAATCTGGCAATCGCTGATTTCAGGCATGTGCTATTTAAAACATGTCTTTGTGAGCACCGATCAAGAAGCTTCAATCGATAGGATAACCATGGCTGCCAATATGCAAGACAAGCTGATCCTGGTCACCGGCGCGACCGATGGCATCGGCAAAGAAACCGCGCTGGGACTGGCCCGGCAAGGCGCTCACGTGATCGTCGTGGGGCGCACACCGGCCAAGATCGCCGCGACGGTCGAACAGATCAAGATGGAGAGCGGCAACGGGAACATCGACAGCTTGCAGGCCGACTTTTCTTCGCTGGAGCAGATTCGCCAGCTGGCGAAGACCTTCTACCAGCGCTACGATCATCTGGATGTGCTGGTCAACAACGCGGGCGGCGTCTTCAGCAGCCGCAGCAAAACCGCCGATGGCTTTGAGTGGACCTTTGGCGTGAATCATCTCGCGCCGTTTCTGCTAACTAGCCTGCTGCTGCCGGCGCTTCAGGTCTCCGCTCGCCGCTCAGGATCGGCCCGGATCGTCACGGTCTCGTCGGCGGCGCACGCCATGAGCAAGCTCAACTTCAACGATCTGCAAAACCAGCGCCGCTACAGCGCCTTCCGGGTGTACGCGCAGTCCAAGCTGGCGAATGTGCTTTTCACCTATGAGCTGGCGCGCCGGCTCAGCGGCACCGGCATTACCACCAACGCGCTCCATCCCGGCGGCGTGGCCTCGAACTTTGGCCGCGGACAGCCCGGCCTTTTCTCCAAGCTGGTCGGCTTTGCGATGAGCTTCGGCATCACGCCGGAGCAGGGCGCGCAAACCTCGATCTACCTGGCCTCGTCGCCGGAGGTTGCGGGCGTGACCGGCAAATATTTCGACAAGCAAAAAGCGGTGCGCTCGTCGCCGGCCTCCTACGATGCCGATGCTGCGCTTCGGCTGTGGCAGATCAGC